>JAIRVW010000187.1 GCA_031253705.1 Brucellaceae bacterium | reverse complement strand
CTGTTCTATCTGATGACCGTGTTCATTCTGTCATGGGCGACCCGTCCTGTGGAGCAGGCAGGTATGGGCTATACCCGTGAGCAGTTCCTGTTCATTCAGATGGTTGGTGTTGCATTCTTCGGTCTGCTGATTCCGGTTTCCGGTCTGCTGTCTGACCGTTTTGGCCGCCGCTTTATCATGATCCTCACCACAATCGGTATTGGTCTGTTTGGTCTGGTCATGGCGCCGCTGCTGAGTGCAGGTGTTGTCGGTGCAGTCTTGTGCTCGATCATCGGTTTTGCGCTGATGGGCATGACCTATGGCCCGATCGGTGCGGCTCTGGCTTCGCCATTCCCGACAGCCGTTCGTTATACCGGTGCTTCGATGACCTTTAACATGGCCAGTATTTTTGGTGCGTCTCTGGCGCCGTATATTGCGACATGGCTGGCAACAACCTACAGCCTTGCACATGTGGGCCTGTATCTGCTGGTTGCAGCGGCCATAACCTTGCTGGCTATTCTTGGTCACAAAGACAAAGAATTCTCCTCTTGATCCGACAGGCAGAGAGAGAAAAAGGAGCCGCTTGCGGCTCCTTTTTTGTTTGCCGGTTTTGTTTGTTGAGTCATGCAGGAACACCGAAGACTGGTATGGCGGATGATTTGCTCTATGTATGTCTAATAGAATTCAGACAGGAGACATGATCTATGGCGCAGGTAACCCCGCAGGATATTCTGGATTTCTGGTTTTCAGAAGCGACAGAGGCACATTGGTTTGTTCGCTCAGATGATCTGGACAAAGACATTATCCGGCGTTTCAGCACAATCTATGAACAGGCGGTGGATGGTGCGCTCAGCAGATGGAAAGCTGATGCCAGAAGCGCTCTGGCACTGACACTGATTTTCGATCAGTTTCCGCGTAATATGTTCCGTGGCAGCCCGAAAGCCTTTGCCAGTGATCCGCTGGCCTGTGCGCTGTCAAAATATGCGCTTGAGCATGACTATGACAAAGCGGTGGATGAAAAGGCACGGCAGTTTTTCTATCTGCCGCTGATGCATAGCGAAAATGTTGAAGATCAGGAACATTGCGTGAAGCTGTATAAGGCGCTCGGCAATGATTTTGCTCTGGGCTTTGCCAAAGAGCATCGCGATATTGTCAGGGACTTTGGCCGCTTCCCGCACCGCAATGCCGTTCTCGGGCGTGAAAACACAGCCGAGGAAACAGAGTTTCTGAAAACCCATAAAGGGTTTTAAATCACGCTCCGGCGGCGGATTGGGCAGCCATACGTTTCTCGTGCTCCAGCAGCCAGCGTTTGCGCCACAAGCCGCCACCATATCCCGTGAGTGATCCGTCCGAACCAATGGTACGATGGCACGGGATGATGATCGACAGCTGATTGGCGCCATTAGCATTGGCGACGGCTCGTACAGCATCCGGACGTCCGGTCAGCTCTGCAAGTTCGGCATAGGAGCGGGTCTCGCCTAGCGGAATTTCCTGCAACATATCCCAGACAGAGCGGGTAAAGGCCGGAGCATAGAGTGCTAGCGGGGTTTTAAAGCCGGTAAATCCGCCGCTGAAATACAGCTTCAGTTCTGCCTCAATCTGATCAATCGGTGGCAGGCGCCCGAAGCTGATCGATGATTTAGTGTAGAGCCGCAGTTTTTTCAGCTCGTTTGGCAGACCTTTGCGCTCAAAAAACTCCAGCAAATGCAGATGATGCTGGTCGGCAACGGCCAGCATGGAGCCGATTGGCGTTTCCAGCCAGTCTGCTTTCAGCAGGTCGCGCCCTTTCAGCTGCGCCGGTGTGTCGCCGATCAGCTGTGTGATTGCTTCACGAAAACCGCTGCCGGAATCATAACCGGCCTCAAGCTGCGCATCGATTACGGAATTGCCTGCGGCAATGCTTTCAAGCCCGCGTGCTTTACGGCGCAAGCGTGCCATATCCAGAAATGTCATGCCCAGATGACGTTTAAAAGCGCGACGCACTGTGGAAGGATCGAGCTTCATAGCGACGAGATCATCTTCACACCAGAAATGATCGGGACGCGCATCAAGGCAATCCAGCAGTTTCGCGACCACCGGCTCTTTGCCGCGATAATAATCCAGCGGGCGGCAGCGCTGACACGGGCGAAAACCGGCTTCCATACAGGCGGCAGGATGATCGAAAAAGCGGCTGTTTTCGAATTTCGGTTTGCGTGCCGGACAGGACAGGCGGCAGAAAATACCGGTACTGGTAACGCCGACAAAGACGTGGCCGTCATAGGACTGATCACGGTCAAGAAGTGCCTGATAGAGGGTTTTGGGGGCGGGTAATGAAAATAGCATAACGAAACTCTATCATGGTTCGTGATTGGCACCGCCGGAAATCGGGCGTTTATTTTTTACAGAATTTCGTCCTACTGGCAAATGCGTGATGTGCAGGACTGGCCATGGCAACCCATATCCAGATGCAGATTGGTTTCATGGGCGCTATCGGCCTCCGGTCCCAGAACGGTCATGAAATAAGTGCAGCTGATTTTATGCAGTTCCCGCCAGAATGTCCGTTGTTTTTCTTCACCGTTCCAGTCTTTGGCAAGGGTGGTAATGTCGCCGCTGGTGAGTGTGAAAGACATAATATCCAGCGCATTGCCGAAAGCATGTTCGGAGATCCGTCCTGCTGAACCATTATTGACATTGCGACACTGGTAATGAGAGCCGGTGCCGATGGTTTTAATATCGCTGCCGAGATGAGTTTTCGCCAGCCTGTTCGCTTGCTCAATCCACTCATTGAGCGCGACAACCATGGTGCAATTGGTGGTGACAGGCTGATCAAAGCCTATCGGCACAGGTTTGGTAAAAGCCGTGATTTCCAGCGGGCTTCTGATCTGACATTGTCCTTCATTCACAGGCGGGAGGATTTTGCCCGAGACATCATTCTGTAACAGCGGAAGGCAGGCTGCCTGATAGATACGTTCTGTCTCAGGTGCCTCCGGCTTGGCTGGTTTAGGGGCTTCTTTGGTTTCCGGTTTCGGAGCCGGTGTTACCGTTTTGCTCTCTTCCTGCTCAGGTTTTGTTGCCGGAACAGGGACAGGTTTAGCCATTAGCGGGGTTGTGAAAACGAGTGCAGGGAGCAGGCAGAGGGACAAAAAATATCGCATTGCTGGCCTTTCCGTGTGTGCAGAACCGATGTTGGTTTTACAGGGAATGCCTGGGTAAACCGCTGAACTACGGTTTCAGTTCCGGATTATTCTCCGTTTAATCCAAAACTCAGCCCTTCTAAGCGGCGGATAAACCATGCTAGAGGGAGCTCATGAGCGTATATTCTTCTGTTTCCCCTGTTTATAATCCGCCTCTGGATCCGGTCGTCGTGATCTATCAGGATACGGATATTCTGGTGCTGGATAAGCCGAGCGGGCTTTTATCCGTGCCGGGGCGTGATCCGGCTTTGTCTGACAGCTTAGCGACACGGGTGCAGAAGCAGTTTCCGCAAGCGCTGATGATTCATCGTCTGGATAAAGATACATCCGGCGTCGTGCTGATGTCACTGAACCGCAAAGCACATGCGCAGATTGCCCGCCAGTTTGAAGAGCGCAGTACGGAGAAGTCCTACATCTCGGTGGTCTGGGGGAATGTGGCTGAGGACGAGGGGCTGATTGATCTGCCGCTGGCGATTGATCAAAATAACAAGCCGCGTCATCGTGTGGATTATGACCATGGTAAGCCTGCGCAAACCCGCTGGCAGGTGCTGGAACGCGGAGAGCAGACGACACGGCTGCGTTTATTTCCGCTGACCGGACGAACACATCAGCTGCGTGTGCATATGAAAGCCATCGGACATGTTATGCTGGGTGATGAATTTTATGCGGAAGGTGCTGCATTGCAGGCGGCTGACCGTTTGCTGCTGCATGCGGAAAGCCTGAGCTTCCGGCACCCTGACGGCCGTGCTGTGACTTTTACCATACCTTGTCCGTTTTGAGAGAGCCTATGCAGCAAGCAGATGATAATGACCTGATTGTTGATTTTGTCGGCGGGGCTGTCGGCCATCGGTTCCGCTCCGGTGAGGGGCGCGGGCAGGCACTTGCCAAAGCGGCTGGGCTGGTGCGTGGCGCAACGCCGGATATTGTGGATGCAACAGCCGGACTGGGCCGTGATGCGTTTTTGCTGGCATCCCTCGGTGCGAATGTGACTTTGATTGAGCGTTCAGAGAAAATGCATGCCTTGCTGGCGGCAGGGCTGGAGCGTGCTGCGGCAGAGGGCGGACGCTTGGCGGAGACCGTGGCGCGGATGACGCTGCTCTTTGGTGACTCCAGTGAATTGCTGCCGGAGCTGAAGCCGCAGGTGGTGCTGGTTGATCCGATGCATCCGCCGCGCGGAAATACGGCGCTGGTTAAGAAAGAAATGCGCCAAATCCGCGAGATTGTCGGTACGGATCCCGATGCGGAAAGACTGATGCAGGTGGCGCTGGAAGCAGCACAAAACCGTGTTGTGTTGAAATGGCCGCTGCGTGCCGAACCGATGGCTGGTATTCGCAAGCCGTCGCATCAGATTTTAGGTAAAAGCACCCGCTATGATGTGTTTGTGAAGGCGAAGATCGTTTAAGCCTGCAACCATTTAAGCATGCCGCGGGCAGCGGCGCGGCCGGTGGCAAAGCAGGCGGTGAGCAGATAGCCGCCTGTGGGGGCTTCCCAATCCAGCATTTCACCGGCAACGAAGATGCCCGGCAATTTATGCAGCATATAATTGTCGTTGACCTCATCCCAGACAATGCCGCCGGCAGAGGAAATTGCCTCGGCAATCGGGCGCGGACGGAGCAGAGGCACTTCAAGGCTTTTGATCCGTTGTGCGAGGTCTTCCGCTGACAATAGGTGAATATCCGGTACGACTTCTCGTAATAAGGCTGCCTTTACGCCTTCAAGACCGGTGGACTTGCGCAGGCGGTTGGAGAAGCTGCTTTTGCCGCCTTGCCTGGTCAGATCGTGTATCAGCCGCTCAGTAGTTCGCGCCGGTGTGAGATCGAGAAACAGGCTGGTGGTACCGGTGCTTTCCAGCTGATCACGCAAAGCAGCCGTATGGGCATAGATCAGGCTGCCTTCAATGCCGTGTTGCGAGATGACGAATTCGCCTTCAATCCGGCCTGCCGGTGATGTGACAGCAATGGATTTGAGCGGTGCACCTGCATAGCGTTCGCGGAAGATGTCGCTCCAATTGACGTCAAAACCGCAATTGGCCGGTTGGAAAGGTGCAATATCAATGTCTTTTTCTGTCAGCCACGGCACCCATGCGGCATCGGAGCCAAGGCGCGGATAGCTTGCGCCACCTAAAGCCAGCAATGTCGCATCGGGGCTGATCTGCTTTTCACCTTCAGGTGTATCGAATAACAGGGCATCACCGCTGAAGCTTTTCCAGCGATGGCTCTTGAGAATGGTGACGCCCTGTGCCTCCAGTTGTGCCCCCCAGTTGCGCAGGAGGGGTGATGCTTTCATGCGTTTTGGAAAGACGCGGCCGGAGCTGCCGGTGAAGGTTTCAATATCCAGCGCTTCCGTCCATTGGCAAATATCGGCAGGAGTAAAGGCATCCAGAGCCGGAATTAATCGCGGGGTTGCGGAACCATAGCGTGTGCGAAAGCGTTCATAGGGCTCAGAATGCGTTATGTTCAGGCCGGACTTGCCTGCCAGCAGGAATTTGCGCGCAACGGTTGGCATCGCTTCATAAACCGTAACCGCATGTCCTTGCGCGGACAGAATTTCGGCAGCCGCAAGACCTGAAGGGCCGCCGCCGATAATGGCTATGGTTTTGCTGTTGCTGTTTGTGTTTTGAGACGTCATCCGGTTCACCTGCAGTTCAGGTTGTTTTAGCTAAGTTCGGTGCTGACGCAAGTAAGAAGCGAAGATGGAGATATTGATGAAAAAGACCCTGATGATGCCTGCCGTGATGGCAGCTTTGTTTGCGACCGCATTTCTGCCGGTACAGCAGGCAAATGCTGCCGGCAAAAATGAGGTGCTTTATGTTAATAACAAGCTGGTCGATTGCGTCGGTGTCGGC
>JAIRVW010000115.1 GCA_031253705.1 Brucellaceae bacterium | reverse complement strand
AGCCGGTGAAGAGTGGTTGCAGTCTGCGCCAGTCGCTTTCAGTTACAGCGGCAAAGAAAACACCGGTCAGCGCCAGAAAA
This sequence comes from Brucellaceae bacterium, assembly GCA_031253705.1. Classification (GTDB taxonomy): domain Bacteria; phylum Pseudomonadota; class Alphaproteobacteria; order Rhizobiales; family Rhizobiaceae; genus Pseudochrobactrum. Next base: position 2,854 of record JAIRVW010000115.1, on the reverse strand, counting down.
TAAGACACCGCTATATAAAGTGGTGCCTTCTTCAGATCGCTCATCTGAAAAACGGAAAGCATGCCGCCGATATTAAACAGCGTGAAAAGCAGCAGCAGGGTGACAGCATGAATGCTTAATCTCAGGCCGGATAACAGCCAGAGACTTATCAGAGCCAGCATCAGTATTTCATATGGCCCCGGTTCAAAAAGCACAAAGCCGCTGAAGAAGACACCGCAGCCGAGGGACAGCCGTGCAGCCCATTGCAATGCAGCCTGATGTCTTTGCTGATCGCTCAGGACGGTTGCGGCCGAGCGTGCGGATGACGAATGATTCATCTGAGGCCCGGCCGTCGTAATCAATAGGCGTTTTCCGTGTTGAGCAGGCGCACAGGGGTCAGGAAAAGAATTTTCAGATCAAACCAGAGCGACCAGTTTTCAATGTAATTCAGATCATATTCCGTGCGCATGACAATCTTTTCAGGCTTGTCAATTTCGCCGCGCCAGCCATTGATCTGCGCCCAGCCGGTTACACCCGGTTTGACTTTATGGCGGGCAAAATAACCGTCCACCACGTCATTATAGAGCACATTATTGGTATTGGCGCTGATCGCATGAGGGCGCGGGCCGACCAGTGACAGGCTGCCGCCAAGCGAGTTGAAAAACTGCGGCAATTCATCAATGGATGTTTTGCGGATAAAGCGGCCGACACGGGTGACACGGCTGTCATTCTTGGTCACAGCCAGTCTGGCAGTCGGGTCGCACTGATCCGTATACATCGAGCGGAATTTCCAGACATTGATGATTTCATTATTAAAGCCGTGACGCTTTTGCTTGAAAATCACAGGGCCTTTGCTGTCGAGTTTGATGGCAATCGCTGTGGCCAGCATGATTGGCGAAAACAGAACAATCCCGAACAGGCTGAAAACAATGTCGAATATCCGCTTGGCGATCGCATCCCAGTCGTTGATCGGCTTATCAAGAATGTCCAGCATTGGTACGGAGCCGATATAGGAATAAGCGCGCGGACGCAGCCGCATATTGGCGGCATGAGCGGAAAGGCGGATATCAACCGGCAGAACCCAGAGTTTCTGCATCAGTGTCAGCACACGCTCTTCTGCAGTGATCGGCAGGGAAACAATCAGCATATCAATACGGGCAACGCGGGCAAATTCGATCAGTTCGGAGATATTGCCGAGTTTCGGATAACCGGCCACCACCGGCGGGGAACGACGGTCGCCGCGATCATCAAAAATGCCACAGATGCGGATATCATTATCCGGCTGGTCGTTGAGTGCGAGAATGAGATCTTCTGCATTCTGACCGCCGCCGACAATCACCGCGCGACGTTCCATACGGCCGCTGCGTGCCAGTATGCGCATCAGCTTTGCAGCCAGCAGGCGGGAAAGGGCGAGCGCTACAAAGCCGGAAATAACAAATCCGGTAAACCAGATGCGTGAATAGACAGCCGAAATTTTAAGCAGGAAGGCCAGAATAGCCATGGCTGCAAAAACACCGGCCCAGCAGATCACTAAACGGCCGAGAAAGTGCAGTGGTTTGCGCAGCACAGACGGACGATAGCCGGAGCTGAATTGTGCAAAGATAACATAGAATGCAGCGGCGAACGCATTGGCAAGCAGGTATTCAAGGAAATGCATATCCTGAAGGCCGACATAGGCAAAATAGACGCCCATACCGCACAGAAAGACAACCAGAAATTCCCAGATGCGCATCAGGCCGGTAAATAAGGCCGGTGAGATACTCTCGCTGCGATATTTGGCAGCACCCTGCATGGCGAGGGGACTCAACTCTGCCTTCTCAGCGGGCGCAAAATGCTTGTCCGATCCGGACTGCTTTTGCAGCACCTTCCTGTCAAAATTGGTGTTGTGTTTTTTCTCACTCATGGGCGTACCGGTATATTCAGATTTTTCTCACAAAAAATATAAATAAGTTATCGATGACGAGAGTTGTTACTTTGTTATTTTTTGCGTGTGAATTTTAAATTCGATCAGGCATACAGGCTTTTTTATGCAATGTGGTTGCCGGATAGTAAATATATCCGCGCAATTACTTTAATAGAATAATGTTTTATCCGATGTATTTTACTTAAAAAAGTAAGTTGAAAAAACTGTAGCCGTCAGCACGGTTTAATTTAGTAATTTCTGTAGAATTGTTCAACAGTTGCCGCCATATTTTCCCTGCTGAATAAAGAGCGCAGCAATAAAGGATCAGGCATGGTCTCGTGGAAGCGGGCAGGATAGGTCAGCGCCTCATGCATTTTTCCGGCAATAGCCGCACTATCCGCTTTGCATAATGCATTGCTGTCTTCGCCAAAAATTTCCGCAAGGCCGCCAACACGGGTTGCAATGATGCTGCGCTGCGCTGCCAGCACTTCCAATGCAATATAGGGCAGGGATTCCGCCCGTGAAGGCAAAACAAAGATACGGCCGTGTGTCAGCGCCTCACGCACCGGCATGGCAGAATAAAAGCGGATGGCCTGTTCCAACCCGAGCTCTGTTACCAGTGCCTGATATTGTTGCTTTTGCGGGCCGTCTCCGACCATGGCGCCGGTAATCATTGGCCGGTTTCCGGCTTTGGCAGTCGCATTCAGTTCTGCAAGTGCTCGGATAAACAAATCCGGCCCTTTCAGGTCACGCATCATGCCGGTAAACAGAAAATCCGCTGCATCTGCCGCCAGCTGAACCGGCGCAAATTCCTCCTGGCTGATACCGTTTCGGATAATCGTATAGGCGCAGTGCGGTTCGCCGACTTTGGCGCGATAGGTGTTTTCCTCATAGGCCGAGACAAAAATCAGCCCGTCCGTTATGCGCTCCTGCCAGCGCTCGACCGTAAACATGACTTTTCCGGCAAATGAG
>JAIRVW010000100.1 GCA_031253705.1 Brucellaceae bacterium | reverse complement strand
ATCGGCGTCATCATCGGCAGCCGTCAGGAAATGGATTGCGTGTTCCAGCCTTCAAAGCGCGGTGCACCTGCTGAGCGTTATTCCGGCCAGATCACCAAAATCGGTGTTGATATCGGTTTCTACAATGGCGGCCAGCTCGCATGGGCTGTCTGGGCACCAACTGTTCGCCCTGAAGGCGCACTGCGCGGCAGCTATGTCGGCGCATCTGCTAACGCCACAATCGGTATCGGCGCAGGCACCAATGTTCTGACCGGCGGCACATGGAAAAACATTTCCCTGCAGCCGATCTCCATTCAGGGCCAGAAGGGTCTGAATGCTGCTGTTGGTCTGTCCAACTTCCGTCTGAAATACGAAGGCTAATCTTTAGTCTTGGTTTTAACGAAAAGCCCGCGCTGTCACCAGCGCGGGCTTTTTGTTTAAGGAAGGATCAGGCCGCTTTTGCTGCCGTTTCCTCATAAGGACGTATCCAGACTTTGATGTCATGGAAAGCGGTGCCGCCATGTGGTGCCGCAGCATCCGCACCGGTCAGAATATTGATCCCCTCGCCGCCTTCAAAGGCCGAATTCGGGAACAGCCCTTCCGAGACCACAACACCGCGACGCAGTTTCTTGGCACCACCTGCTAGTTGGATTTTCACATGCAGCACCAGTTCGCCGCGCTGGTTGCCGATCTGCACCCGCATACCGTCTTCCAGCCCCAGCTCTGCCGCGTCATCATCACGGATCAGCAATTGCGGACGCACTTCTTTTGCCAGAGACGTTGGTGTCTCGGCAAAGGTCGAGTTCAGGAAATTATGCGCCGGTGATGTCGTCAGCTTGAACGGATGCTGCGGATCGGCCAGTTCATTGCTCGCCCAGTAATCCGGAAATTCCGGCATATCCGCAACAGGTCCCTGCAGCCCCATAGCCTCAGGCGGGCGATCCGGCGAAGTCTGCTGCTGCCAGTCCACGCGGAAACGGAATTTACCGTCCGGCCATGCGAAACCATCGAGATAATGGGACTTTTCAAAATCCGGCTGCTTATCAAGCCAGCGCTGCTCCCGCATGGTTTCAAAATCAGGCATATTGCTTTTAATCAGCAGATTATCGACCAGCTGGCGCGCAGGCAGATTGAAACCTTCGAGATGACCAACGCCTAAGCGATTGGCCAGTTCATTGATAACATAGATATTTTCGCGCGCTTCGCCTGCGGCCTCAATCAGCTTGGCTCCGAGCAGAACATGCTGCTGGCCGCCGCCGCGATAAATATCATCATGCTCCAGAAATGTTGTTGCGGGCAGCACCAGATCGGCCATTTTCGCCGTATCAGTCATAAACTGCTCATGCACCACGGTAAACAGATCATCGCGCATAAAGCCCTGACGCACCAGTCGCTGTTCCGGCGCCACATTGGCCGGATTGGTATTCTGGATCAGCATCGCCATGACCGGAGCACCGCCATAAAGCGCCTCTGCATCACCGGTCAGAACACGGCCGATCTTTGACTGATCCAACGACCGGATGGACGGATCAGCAAAGGCGGTGCCTTTGATCTCTGATTGATCCATCCCGAAAATACCGGAATTGGAATGGAAAGCACCGCCGCCCTCCAGCGTCCACGCACCGGTCACAGCGGCGATACAGGAAGCGGCGTGCATATTCACTGCGCCATTGCGCTGGCGAGAAAAACCATAACCTAACCGGAAATATGTGCGCTTAACCGTGCCGACCAGACGGGCAAAAGCCTCAATATCCTCGACAGATACGCCGGTTATTTCTGCTGCCCATTGCGGCGTGCGGCTTTGCAGATGCTGCTCCAGTGCTTGAGGTGCATCCGTATAGCGGTTGAGATAATCCCAGTCGGCCAGACCATCTCGGAACAGCACATGCATCACCGCACAGGCAAAGGCACCGTCTGTACCGGGTTTCAGCACAATACCGATATCCGCCTGACGGACAGTTGCCGTTTCATAGACATCAATCGCCACGATTTTTGCGCCGCGTTCTTTACGCGCGCGTGCCGCATGGGTCATCACATTAACCTGCGTGGCGGCGGCATTGGTGCCCCAGATCACCACGCAATCGGACTTGGCAATCTCACGCGGATCAGGCCCGCGCAGAGCACCGGTGCCTGCCATATAACCCGTCCATGCCAGATTGGTGCAGAAGCTGGAAAACATATTGGAGTATTTTTTGGCATAACGTAGACGATTGATGGAATCGCGCTGCACCAACCCCATGGTTCCGGCATAATAATTCGGCCAGATACTTTCAGAACCGTATTTTTCTTCGGCTTTCAAAAATTTCTCTGCGGTCAGATCCAGCGCATCCGCCCATGAGATTTCCTGCCACACGCCCCCGCCTTTTGCGCCTTTGCGGATCAGCGGTTTCAGCAGCCGGTCAGGATGGTGCACCCGTTCGGCATAGCGGGCGACCTTGGCGCAGATCACCCCTGCCGTATAGTTGTTGTCTTTGGCTCCGCGGATACGCCCGATTGTATAGCTGTCGAGAATTTCCACATCCAGCGCACAAGTGGACGGGCAGTCATGCGGACAGGCCGAATGGCCGGTGTGTGGCGTTGCGCGCTGTGTCATAGGCAAATTCCTGAAAAGTCATATTGCAACAGAATAGCAAAAACGTTTTGCGACGATATAAGCCAATTCCGCACAGTTACAATCGGGTTTCAGGCCAAACGCATCAGAATTGTACCGCCGACAATCAAAACCGCACCGCACAGGCGTTTCAGGCTGATCTGCTCATGCAGCAGGATCAGCGACAGGATCACGCCGAACAGGATCGAGGTTTCACGCAGCGCGGCAACCATTGCCACAGGTGCCATCGTCATCGCCCAGAGCGCCAGCCCGTAAGAGCCGAGCGTGCCTGCACCGCCGATCATTGCCAGATGCCCGCGCTGCCGGATTTGCGTGATCAGCTGCCCGCGATATTTCCAGATACCCCAGATGACCACCGGTATCGCATTACACAAAAATGCCCACAGCACATAGGAAACCGTATTGCCGGATATCCGCACGCCAACGCCGTCCACCAGCGTATAACCGGCAATGAATAAGGCATTGACCAGCGCGATCAGCACTGTGCGCGATGTATTCTGACCGGAGACTATAACGCGTGACCGCCCCAGCGCCATCACCAGCACACCGCCGGAAATCAGCCCGACAGCGAGCCATTGCATGCCGCCCAGAACCTCGCCGATCAGCGGCCCCGACACCATGGCCACCAGCAAAGGCGGTGTACCGCGCATCAGCGGATAGGCAAGACTCATATCGCCGTTGCTATAGGCCGCAGCGACGAGAAACATATAAATGACCTGAAACACCGTTGAGGTAAGAATATAAGGCCAGCTGGCAGACAAAGGCAGCGGAACAAAGGGAATAAACAACAGCACCAGCAAACCTGACGCACCGCTCACCATAACTGCGCCGAGATATTTATCGCTGCCGGATTTGACAATGACATTCCAGCTTGCATGCAGCAAAGCACCGAAAAGAACAACCAGAACGACAAAGCCTGACATAGCGCCATTTTCTTTTTATTCGGCAGATCATCCGGTATTTTTTAAGAATACAGGTTCAACTGAACACTGATATCGTCTTGTCCTGAAACTGCCGGATGTCACTGCGCTGTTACAAAACCGGTTTATAAGGCAGAATCAATTTCACTGCACATCCGGCATGCTGGTTATGGCATAATCATCCGTGAACCGGTATAGGGCTATACCAACGGCAGAATACCCTTCTGCACTCTGTTAGTTCGTCCGCTTTTCTTGAGATCCTGAATAATGAATTATCGTCACGCCTATCATGCCGGAAACTTTGCCGATGTGTTCAAACATATCGTTCTGACCCGCGTGCTGCTTTATATGCAGCGCAAGGAAGCTGCTTTGCGCGTGATCGACACTCATGCCGGCATCGGCCGCTATGATCTGAGCGGTGTGGAAGCCGGTAAAACGCTGGAATGGCGCAGCGGGATTGAACAGGTTCTGGATGCGAAAGCGGATAATACCATTCCGGCACCGGTTCTGGAGCTGATTACTCCTTATCTCGATGTTATCGAACAGGAAAACAGCACGGTTAAAGGCAACAGCCTGCGCTATTATCCGGGCTCCCCTTTGTTGGCCCGTCGGCTGATGCGTGCGCAGGATCGCCTGTCTGCACTGGAACTGCATCCGCAGGATTTCAAAACGCTGGCCGCACTGTTTGAAGGTGACTACCAGACCCGCGTGACAGAACTCAACGGCTGGCTGGCATTGGGCGCACATCTGCCGCCAAAAGAAAAACGCGGCCTTGTGCTGGTTGATCCGCCTTTTGAAATCGCCGGAGAATTTGACCGTCTCGTTGAAGGACTGGTGAAAGCGCACCGGCGCTTTGCGACCGGCACTTATGCTTTGTGGTATCCGGTGAAAGACCGCCGCGAGGTCAACCGCTTCATCGCAAATCTGAAAGAAACCGGCCTGCCGAAAATCCTGCGCCTGGAACTGGCAGTTCGCGCGCCTTCACAGGAGCCGCGCTTTGACGGTACCGGCATGATCGTGATCAATCCGCCTTATCTGCTGCAGGAGGAAATGGCAAAAATTTCGCCGTGGCTCGCTGCTCTGTTCGGCGAGAATAATCAGGGCAGCTATAAGATTGAATGGATCAGCGGCGAAGAACGCGCAGAAAAATAAGTGCTGTTTCAGCACAGTTCAATGCAAGATCACTCTCTTGTGCACGGTTGATACTTGACCCGCCACAGGAATATGGCAAAAACTGCTATTAAGAGTTTTTTAATAAGGACAGATTCATGTCATTTCGCTCCGCTTTTGCTCTCGCGCTGTTTGCAGGTCTGTCAGCAGGTTCTTTTTCTCAGGCACAGGCCGCAGATTATTTTGCAGCCGCTCCTGCGGCAGTAGCCCCTGTCTGTCAGGAACAGAGCGTCATCAACAGCGCTGTTGCCCAGTTTGACCGTCTTGTGCGCGGCGTACCGGCAATGCCTGCTGTCCGTATCAATGCCGTCAGCCATGTCAGCACCACCCGCTTTGACCCGAAGACCTATCCGTCGGGCATTGAGCGCCATTACTGCCGCGCCACTGCTGTGCTCTCCAATGGCGAAAACCGCAATATCTGGTACATGGTTGAACAGCGTCAGGGCTTTGCTTCCATGGGGCGCAATGTCGAATCCTGCGTTGACGGTTTTGACAAGTGGTTCGTCTATGACGGCCGCTGCCGCGTGCTCCGCTGATTAGCAGCATGTCATTCATCACACTGAAAAAACACAGCCCGTTTGCACGTTGCAAGACGGGCTGTTTTTCTGTGGCCTTACTGGCTTCTGCTCTCGCTTTTATGGTTCCGGCTTCCGCGCAATCGCTGGGCGACAAGCTGTTGCAAAGCATGGGCAATGATCTGCGCAAACTGACCCCACAGAATAATCAGGACAGACCGGCTTTACGGCCGGAGAATAAGATCCCTCAGCGTACACCGGTTAAGCCGCAAACGGCACCGGATGTGTCCGGTAGTGCGAATTTTGATTTCTACGTTCTGTCACTGAGCTGGTCGCCGAGCTATTGCGCCGAAAATGGCAACCGCCCGAATGCCCGCCAGCAATGCGGCACCGGCAGAAGCTATGGCTTTATCGTGCACGGCTTATGGCCGCAGCATGATCAGGGCTTTCCTGAGAGTTGCGCACATCAGCAGGCCAATGATCTGGTGCCGCGCGATCTGGTCTCGTCTTTGTCTGATATTATGCCTTCTGCCGGTCTGATGCGGCATGAATGGCGCAAGCACGGCACCTGCGCCGGTATCAGCCAGCGCGATTATTTCTCCACATTGCGCAATGCTTATCAGGCTGTGACAGTGCCGCCAGCCCTGCGCACGATTGCCAGTCCGCGCAGTGCCGATCCGCAACTGATTGAAAAAGCCTTTATTGCCGCCAATCCGGGCTTGCCAGCCAATGGTATTGCAGTAACCTGCTCACGCGGACGTTTGCAGGAAGTGCGCATTTGCATGGATAAAGGCCTGAAATTCCGTTCATGCGGTGAAGTCGACCGCAATTCCTGCCGCAGCCGTTCCGTTACGCTGCTTCCTAATCGCTGATCTCTTTCATCGGGTTCCACACAATGCATAAGCTTTATACGTCTCCGGCCTCACCTTTCAGTGCCAAAGTGCGCCTTGCGGCACATTATGCCGGTATTGAACTGGAGAAACATATCGTCGTTACCAGTGACGAACCGGCAGAACTGATTGCCGCAAATCCGCTGGGTAAAATTCCGACGCTGGTTACACCGGAAGGCAAAGCGGTTTTCGACAGCCGTGTCATCACGCAATATCTCAACCGGATTTCCGGCAACAAGCTGTTTCCGCGCAATGCTGAAAAGCGTCTGGATGCCGAAAAGTTTGAAGCCATTGCTGACGGCCTTGCCGATGTACTGGTTGCCCATGTCTATGAGCGTATTAAGCGTCCTGAAGAGATTGTGCATCAGCCAGTTCTCGACTGGCACTGGAAGAAAGCGGAACGCACGCTGGATCTGCTCAATGAAACAGCACCGCGCATCGGCACCAAAATCCATGGCGGCCACATCGCTATTGCCGCAACGCTTGGTTATCTTACTTTACGCTTTGGCAATGGCTGGGAACGCGGCCGTCCGAAACTGAAACGCTGGGTCAAGCGCTTTGCCGAAGTTCATCCGGAACTGGCGGCACAATTGCCGAAAGCATCCTGAAACAAAAAAGCCGGAGCATTGCTGCTCCGGCTTTTTTTATTCGTCTTTATTTTAGAACTTGTAGCCGACACCCAGACGGATATCGTGGGTCTGCAGACCACCGTCATTGACGGTACCGCTATCCAGCTGGAAGTCCTTCTTACCGAAATCGGAGTAACGGTATTCAAGACGGGCAGTGATGTTCTGGGTCAGGAATGTTTCAGCACCGGCACCGGCAGTCCAGCCTACACGGAACTTATCCTGCGAGGAGGTTGCATCGGAGAACTTGACCTGTGTACCGGCCACACCGGCAGTCACATAAGGCATAACCGGTCCCATATCGACACCGAGACGGGCACGCAGCGAACCGTCAAAGCCGCTTTTTGCAGTCAGACCGAGCTCTTCTTTTTTCGCCCAGTTGTAACCGGCATCACCTTCCAGACCGTAGACGATATTGTCATTCTGGAAGTTCCAGCCGGCATAACCGCCGAATTTGGCATTATTGTCTTTCAGGTCACCGACGTAATTGTCGGTTTTGAATTTATTGATGCCGTAGCCCAGATAAAGACCTGTGTAGCCGCCTGCCCAGCTGCTCTGAGGAGCAACATCAACAACCGGTGCAGGTTCATATGTCTGCGGTTGAATCGCATCCGCGGCAAAAGCTGTCGCCGACAGCGGCAGCAATGCAACAGATGCAAGTGCCATAGATTTGATAATACGCATACAGGTTGTCCTTATAAATTTATAAAACTGTTTTAACAGCCACGCTTTGCGGTTCTGACCGTCATGAGCACGGCTGTATGCCCTAAGCCCCCTCTTCCTTCCCATTGTGTTTCAGAGAAAGAAGATTGCTTAACGAGGTAAAACATGACGCCGAATTACGGCAGCAGAAATGCCGTACCATGGAAAAATACCGGCCTTATTATGTCTGAAACGTGACGTGAAAATCACGTAAAACCG
>JAIRVW010000047.1 GCA_031253705.1 Brucellaceae bacterium | reverse complement strand
GGCGGCTGCGTCAAGAAAATGAAGGGCTATGTGGCGGATATCGGCAATGATGCGTCGAACGGTTATGTCGCTTCGCGTGTCTGGCTGGATGCCTGACAACTTTATATCCCCGCCTCGGGAGGCAGCGCGCGAATGCGTTTGCCTTGCCGTTGCCTGGAAGCCCTTTCAGCCTCGTCTTGTTTGTAAAAGTCAGGATTTTCCTTGATCAGTTTTAGTATCAGACATCCTTTGCTGATGATGATTATGAAGCGCGTGATTTTAAGCTTAGGCTTATTAATTATGCTGTCTCTGATCATCTTCTGCGGAATTGAATTATTGCCGGGTGATTTTGCCTCGACCTATCTCGGGCAATCGGCCACCCCGCAGGCGATTATCAATATCAGAGCCGAGCTTGGTCTGGATAAACCTTTGCTTACACGATATTTTTCGTGGCTGAGCGGTTTACTGCATGGTGATCTTGGCATGTCATGGGCGAACCGCAACTCCGTCAGTGAGCAGATTGCGTTTCGTTTGGGAAATTCCCTGTTTCTGGCCTTATGCGCTGCAGCCATTGCCGTGCCGCTGGCCATTATCCTCGGGTTGATTGCCGTGCGTTATCGCGACCGGTTTCCTGATAAATTTATCAATATTATTTCGCTTGCGGCGATCTCATTGCCGGAATTCTTTGTCGGCTATCTGCTGATCCTGTATTTTGCTGTCCAGTTCGGAATAGCCACTTTTCCGGCGACGGTCTATGAGGATATGGCGCTGAGTGAACGTCTGACCACTGTCGCATTGCCGGTCGCCACACTGGTTATGGTGGTGCTGGCACATATGATCCGGATGACGCGTGCTGCGATTTTGAGTGTGATGTCCTCCGCCTATATTGAAACGGCAGAACTCAAAGGTCTGAGTTCGCTGCGGATTATTGCACGTCACGCCGCGCCCAATGCTGTTTCTCCGATTATCACGGTGATTGCTTTGAATATGGCTTATCTGATTGTCGGTGTGGTCGTGGTTGAAGTGGTTTTTGTCTATCCCGGTATGGGGCAATATATGGTCGATGCCGTAACCGTCCGCGATATGCCAGTTGTTCAGGCATGCGGGCTGATCTTCGCTGCCATCTATATTTTTCTCAATCTTGTGGCGGATATTCTTTCTATTCTTGCCAATCCGCGCCTGAGGTATCCGAGATGAGATTGCGTCAAATTCCGCTCATCGTCTGGCTTAGTTTGGTTTGCCTGACAGTCATCATTATCTGTGCCGCTTTTGCACAATGGATCGCTCCCTATGGCGAAGGCGATATTGTCGGTGATATCTGGGCGCCCATGAGTTCAGAGTTTTGGCTCGGTACCGATAATCTGGGCAGGGATATTCTCTCCCGTCTGATTTATGGTGCCCGCACGACTTTATCCGTCGCGTTTTTTGCGACACTGATATCTTTCATACTCGGGATGGGGCTGAGCTTTTTTGCAGCGCTGAACCGTGGTGTCGCTGATCAGATTTTATCCCGCTTCAACGATATGATGATGGCTATTCCGACCCTGATTTTTGCGCTGATCGTCTTGGCTATGCTGCCGCAAAAGATCTGGATTCTGGTGCTGGTGATGGCTGTGCTGGATTCCACACGCGTGTTCCGTATTGGTCGTGCGGTTGCTCTTGATGTGGTGGTGATGGATTTTGTTGAGGCGGCGCAATTGCGTGGCGAGGGCAAATTCAAAATTATTCTCAAAGAGATATTGCCCAATACAGTCGCACCTTTGCTGGCTGAATTCGGTTTACGTTTTGCCTTTGCTATCCTGTTTCTCTCTACCCTGTCTTTTCTCGGACTTGGCATTCAGCCGCCTGCGGCAGATTGGGGCGGGATGGTAAAAGAGAATAAAGACGGCATTATTTTCGGCGTTCCGGCAGCATTGGTTCCGGGAGCAACAATCGCTTTGCTGACAATCTGCATCAATCTCATTGTGGACTGGCTGATGCGCAATTCTGCAAAACAAAGACAGGAACAGTAAATGAGTGATCTTCTGTCTGTCAGGAATCTGCAGCTGTCTGTTGCCCGTAACCACTCTGGCAATACCGGTGAGCAGACACGCATTGTCGATGATATTTCCTTCAATCTGCAGAAGGGCAAAGTACTGGGGCTGATCGGTGAATCCGGTGCCGGAAAATCATCGGTCGGTCTTGCAACCATGGCTTACGGACGCGGTGGCGTGACGATCACCGGCGGCAAAATCATGCTGAATGATCAGGATATTTTGCAATTGCCTATGTCAGGTGTCCGCAATTTACGCGGAACAAAGATTTGTTATGTGGCACAGTCTGCAGCGGCGGCGTTTAATCCGGCGCATCGTATCGGTGATCAGGTGATCGAATCTTCTGTTGTTCACGGGCTGATGAGCCGGAGTGAAGCACAAAAGCGGGCGCGTTATTTGTTCGGCATTTTAGGATTACCGGATCCTGACCAGTTTGGCAGCCGCTTTCCCCATCAGGTGTCGGGCGGACAATTACAGCGGGCGATGACAGCCATGGCGCTGTGTCCAAAGCCGGAACTGGTGATCTTTGATGAGCCGACGACAGCTTTGGATGTCACGACACAGATCGAAGTTTTGAAGGCGATTAAGGAGGCGATCCACCTTTCTGATACTGCGGCTCTTTATATTACGCATGATCTCGCAGTGGTCGCACAAATTGCTGACAATATTATGGTTTTGCGCAACGGCAGAATGGTTGAGTATAATACGGTTAAAGAGATCATTGAAAACCCGCAGCAACCTTATACACGTGCTCTGCTGAATATACGAAACCGTGTTCATGCTTCAAAGAGTGAGGTGGTGCCGGTTGTCTGTTCAGTCCGGCAGATCAGTGCGGAATATGCGCATAGTGTAAAAGTACTGGATGATGTTGCGCTCGATATCGGCAAGGGGAGAACTGTCGCGATTGTCGGAGAGTCCGGTTCGGGAAAATCCACATTAGCCCGTGTGATTGCCGGTTTGCTGCCTGCAAGTCAGGGGCAGATTTTATTTGAAGACCGGATATTGCCGGCGAGTTTTCGCAAGCGCTCCTTTGAAGATTTACGGCGCATCCAGCTGATCTATCAGATGGCGGATACAGCCTTGAATCCAAAACAGACTGTGCGTTCACTGATTGCTGCGCCCTTGTCGCTTTATTTCGGATTGCGCGGACGGGAGCGGGAGCAGCGTGTTCTTGAGCTGCTGGAGCAAATTGAGCTGGGCGCGGCTTTTCTTGACCGTAAACCGGCGGAGCTATCCGGAGGACAAAAGCAGCGCGTTGCGATTGCACGCGCATTGGCGGCAAAGCCGGATCTGATCCTGTGTGATGAACCGACATCCGCACTCGATCCTCTGGTAGCCGAAGGTATTCTTGATCTTTTGATGCGTCTTCAGGAAGAAACGCAGGTGTCTTATCTGTTTATCACCCATGATCTGAGCGTTGTGAAAGCAATCGCCGATGATGTGGGCGTGATGCACAAAGGCAGGCTGATCCGCTTCGGTAACAGAGATGAAGCGCTGTCACCGCCTTTCGATGCCTATACGGAGAAGCTTTTACGTTCGGTTCCTGAAATGAAAATCGGATGGCTGGAATCCGTGCTGAATGAATAAAATTTAACCCCGCATTCGAATGTTAATTTTGACGACAACAACCTGGTGATGAGCCGGGGAGGAGGAATATTGTCTGGTCGTAAATATAATGTCATAGAAAATGAATGGATCGCCTTGCAGGACGGCACCCGTCTGGCTGCCCGTATCTGGATGCCGGAAAATGTACTGGCCGATCCTGTGCCTGCGGTTCTGGAGTTTTTGCCTTATCGCAAACGTGACGGCACCTGTGTCCGTGATGAGGCGACCTATCCGTCTTTTGCTGAGGCAGGCATTGCCGGTATTCGTGTTGATATCCGCGGTTCCGGTGAGTCCGATGGTGTGATTGACGGTGAATATACGCCGCTTGAATTAGCCAATGCCTGTGAAATTATCGGCTGGATTGCCGCGCAGCCGTGGTCAAACGGCTCGGTCGGTATGATGGGAATTTCATGGGGCGGTTTTAACTGCATGCAGGTGGCTGCGCTTAAACCTCCGGCGTTAAAAGCGGTTATTTCCATCGCATCAACGGTGGATCGTTATAATGATGATATCCATTACAAGAACGGCACGCATCTCTCCGCCCAGTTGTCCTGGGCAACCACTATGCTGGCCTATCAGTCCCGCTCGCCTGACATAGCCATTGTCGGGGATCGCTGGAAAGATATGTGGCTGGAACGCCTGCATGGCGGTGCGTTTCTGATGGAGGAATGGCTTTCCCATCAAACCCGTGATGAATTCTGGAAACACGGCTCAATCGGTGAAAATTTTGCGGATTATGATACGCCTTCCATGGTGATTGCAG
>JAIRVW010000451.1 GCA_031253705.1 Brucellaceae bacterium | reverse complement strand
ACGGGCTAAGGCCGTGGCGCTTGCACCGGCTTTGCGTCGCCCTGATCGTACCCGTATGCCTGCTGTTCCTAATTCCGGCGGCGTAACGGCTGGGCCACCGCTGTTTCATATGTTGGATTTGCCGATGTGGCCCGGTATTGAAAATGAGAGCAGCCAGTTTCGTATTGCCTGTTATGCCAAGCCGTGGCGGGATGTGACACTCTATGCCTCGCCGGAGCAGAGCGGCTATCAATTACGGACAGTGATTCCCTATGCTGCGATTATGGGAGAACTGACAACTGAACTCAGAGCATCACCAAGTGGCCGTTTTATGCATCAGCAGAGTTTTGATGTGCATCTCTATCATGGCGAGCTGCATTCCCAGTCCTTGATACAGGTGTTGAATACGGCCAACACGGCGTTGGTGCAAAACAGTGCGGGCGGATGGGAGATTTTACAGTATTTAAAGGCCGAGGAAATTGCCGCCGGTCACTGGCGTTTAAAGTCTTTACTGCGCGGGCAGTCGGGTACGGAAGATGAAGCGCTGGTTGTTAAACCGGCGGGAGCACCTTTTATTCTGCTGGATGACCGGGTTGTACCCGCAGGACTGCAGAAGACTGAAAACGGCTTGATGCTGAACTGGCGTGCGGGACCATCCGGATATGATTTTTCCGATGACTATTTCAGCACGCAAACATTCACAGGTGGTGCTAAGGCTTTGAAACCACTCAGTCCTGTCCATTTGCGCTATAGGCGCCGGATAAACGGAGACATTCATTTTCAATGGATACGGCGCGGGCGTATCGATGCTGATAGCTGGGCGGGGGAAGAGATTCCTTTAGGCGAGGCTGCCGAGAAGTATCTGGTACGATTGTGGAATGGTGAGACATTGCTTCTTGAAGCTGAAGTGACTGAGCCAGGCTTTATCTGGTCGGGGGCGGGGAAAAGCGGTGAGGCTTTGCGTTTTGAGGTGGCGCAGATCAGTCAATCCGGCGGAGCGGGAACTACGGCTTCATTGCTGTTACACAGCTAAAAGCCGGAAATTGACAAGTTTTCATGGATTTGGCAGCTTTGCCGCAGTGAAGAAGTCTTTCGTTTTATAAAAACAAATGTTAACGAAAGAAAAAAATCTAGTCGGATACTGTCTGTCTGATACACAAGATTGTTCATTCAACATTCAGGTAAAAAGCGTTAAAGTGAGCGTTATGATGACACAAAAACCAGTTCGCACATTTTTCGCTGCTTTTACTCTGCTCGCCGGTATGACCGCAGCAGTTTTTACAAGCATTGTTCCATCTGCGGGCGCCGCAGGTCTGCAACGGCATATGCCTGCCGATTTGCAGCCGGTGCAAACCGCATCTGCAAAGCAACGCGTTACCCGTATTTCGGGTGATTGCGCCGAGATCGGGCAGCAGGTCGCTGCACAGCAAGGCGGTACACTGACCAAAGCAACGGCATCCGTGCAGAATGGTGCGCCGGTATGTATCGTTGTTGTGCTGGTGCCGGGACGTGACGGTGAACGTCCGCGTCGTGTGGAAGTTGCGGTTCCTGCAAAATAATGCAGGAGCCGGCTGCTTTTGCCGGTAATCCGTCTGTTTGCTCATTTTTACAATCTGCTGTAAAAAATACAGAAACGGCTTGTGTTCAGGCAGGCTGTGTTTCGTGCTGTCTTCTGAAATGCTGAAAAGGTTTGCTGATGAGAATTCTGATTGTTGAAGATGACAAGGATCTTAACCGTCAGCTGGCAGAAGCACTCCGTGATGCGGACTATGTGGTCGATTGTGCTTTTGACGGCGAAGAAGGTCATTTTCTGGGCGATACTGAGCCTTATGATGCGGTGATACTGGATATCGGCCTGCCGCAGATGGATGGTATCAGTGTTGTTGAACGCTGGCGCCGTGAAGGGCGCGTGATGCCGGTGCTGATGCTGACAGCGCGTGATCGCTGGAGCGATAAGGTGGCCGGTATTGATGCCGGTGCCGATGATTATGTGGCCAAGCCGTTTCATATTGAAGAAGTTCTGGCACGTTTGCGTGCCTTGATCCGTCGTGCGGCCGGTCATGCCTCATCCGAGATTTCCAGCGGTAAACTGGTTCTGGATACTAAAGCGTCTAAAGCGACGATTGACGGTACAGCGCTGAAGCTGACTTCACATGAGTTTCGCCTGTTGTCTTATCTGATGCATCATATGGATGAAGTAATTTCCCGCACCGAGCTGGTTGAGCATCTTTATGATCAGGATTTCGATCGTGATTCCAATACGATTGAGGTCTTTGTCGGCCGTCTGCGTAAGAAAATGGGCGTGGATATGATCGAGACCGTACGCGGTATGGGATACCGTATCCGTTCCGATAATAATGATGGCAGCAAAGATTAAGATGCCGCTGTTTTCCGGGAAAGTTTTTGCTCTCGGTTTGCGCTCTCTGGCGCTGCGTGTGGTCACGCTGTCAACGCTGTGGGTTATCATCGCTCTTGTCGTTGTCGCGACATTGATTCAGTCGCTCTATCAGGATGCCGCAGAGCGCAGCTTTCAGCGCCTTTTGTCCGCTCATCTATACAGTCTTGTCGGTGCAGTTAGTCTGACGCCGGAAGGCGCACTGCACGGGCGCCCTGAACTGGGGGAAATCCGTTATGCAAGTGCAGGATCGGGCTGGTATTGGTCTGTTGATCCGGTATCGGCCAGTGTAAAGGGGCATCTCGGCTCAATTTCGCTTGGCGGAAAGCAAATCCCTGTAAAATCCGTTGCGGATGAGCCTTTCGATCAGTCCTTCATGCGCAGTTATGTCGTCGAAACGAGTGATGATGAAGAACTCTCCGTTGTGGAAACTGAAGTTGTTCTGGACAGCTCAGACAAGATTGCCCGTTTTCGGGTGATGGGTAATCTTAATGAGGTGAAAGAAGAAGTCCGCGATTTCCGCAACCGGCTTTACATTTATCTGGGGCTGTTTGGTCTCGGCAGTATTCTGATTAATGCGGCGATCATTCTGTTCGGTCTGCGGCCGCTTGATCATGTGCGGCGCACACTGGCAGATATTCGTGAGGGGCGAAGCAATCGCGTTGATACGGATTTGCCTTTGGAAATCGCACCGCTTGCGCAGGAAATGAATGCGCTGATTGAAAACAACCATCGTATTGTGGAGAGATCGCGTACGCAGGTTGGCAATCTTGCACATTCACTGAAAACACCGCTCTCCGTGCTGATGAATGAGGGGCGTAATCTCGGCGGTCGTCAGGGGCAGCTGGTGATTGAGCAGAGTGATGCAATGCAGGTGCAAATCCAGCATTATCTGCAGCGCGCACGCGTGGCAGCCCAGCGTGACAGTGTTGTTTTCCGTGCACCGGTGACGCCGGTTCTGGAGCGCATGATTCGCGTGACGGCGAAACTGAACCCGCATTTGAATATTACTTTTTCCAATCAGTTGCGGGACGTGATTTTTGCCGGTGAGAAAGAAGACCTTGAAGAGGTTGTCGGTAATGTCATGGAAAATGCTGCCAAATGGGGGCGTTCAAAAATCCATCTGACACTGCGGGCGGCGCATAAGCCTGATGTACCTGAAGGTGCGCACAGCACTTTTGAGATTCTCATAGAGGATGACGGTGCCGGTTTACCTGCAGAAAAAATGGCAGAGGCGCTGAAACGCGGTAAGCGGATCGATGAAAGTAAGCCCGGTACCGGCCTTGGTCTTGCTATCGTACAGGATACTGTGCGGGAATATGGCGGGCATCTGGGGCTGAGTAAAGCTTCCCTCGGCGGGCTTGCTGTGCAGATTACTTTACCTGCTGTTGTAAGCTGACCTTTGCTTTTAGCGGGGTTCAGGTGTAAATGACTGGTTTCAGAAATGAAATTTTCTGATTTCGTTTTGTGTTGAGATGTCAACGGAATGATTGCAGAGTGCGCTGACAGTGGTCATACTGCTTTGTAAAGTGTTGCTGACAGGATGTTAAATTGCTCATGAAGTCGTCTTCCGGAAGTGCATTGCGTAAAATCCTCTTCATCCTGCCGCTGCTGTCTCTTACAGCCTGCTCGACACTGAATAGTTCTAAAACTTCAGCTTCATCCTCCGGAAGTGCTTTAACCAGTGGTTCGGTCAGCAATGCTGTACTGGCTCCGATGGGTAATGGTATTTTAGGTTCTGCCGTTGCTCAGCTGGCCGCATCTGACCGCAGAGCGGCAATCGAAGCAGAATATAAAGCGCTGGAATATGCGCCGAAAGGTGAGGCTGTGGCGTGGAAAGGCCGCTCCGGCCGTGCGTCCGGTGAGGTAACCGCCGCCCAGCCTTATCAGGTTGGTTCGCAAAACTGCCGCCAATATAGCCACAGCTATACGGTTGACGGTGCGCCGCAGATGGTGCGCGGTACAGCCTGCCGCAATGATGACGGCAGCTGGACACCGCTGACCTGATTTTATCAGAGCTGTTTGCCGTTTTGATTTTGCGCAATATGACCGGACGGCTTTGCGGCCAAATGCCCTACACACCGATAATTTAACAACAGGCAGTTGGTTTTATCGTGCAGGTGGATTAAGTCTCCGGTCATGGATTTTTGGCTTGTTTCTGCACTTTTAACCTTCGTTGCAATTCTGGTCGTCATGCTGCCGCTGACGCGAAAAGAAGTCGCGTCTGCCGCGCAGGGCGGAGAAGACCGTTCGGTCTATATTCAGCAATTGAAAGAGATTGATGCAGATCTCGCGCGCGGCCTGCTGGATGAGCAGTCTGCCGAGCAGGCACGTCTCGAAATCTCCCGTCGTATTCTCAAAAACGACCGTCTCACAACAGGTGTGACGGGGGATGAAAATGCTGCTGCAGATGGTGCGGAAAAGACCTATCTGCTCAACAGAGGCATGCGTTGGGTTATTATTCTGGTTCTGTTGTTTGTTCCGGCGGTCAGCTGGGGGCTGTATTCAGTGCTGGGTACACCTGATCTGCCGTCGCAGCCATTGGCAGAGCGTAAAGGCAATACGGTTCAGGATAAAAGCGCGGCTGAACTGATCGCGCAGGCAGAAGCACATTTGTCGCGTTCGCCGGATGATGGTCGTGGCTGGTCTATCCTTGCACCGATTTACCTGCGCCTCGGACGTGTGGACGATGCGATCAATGCCTATCGCAAGGCTATTGCCTTGCTTGGTAATGATGTTGATCGTCTGATCGGCCTTGGTGAGGCGCTGATCATTAAAGCCAACGGACAGGTCACCGAAGAAGCGCTGGCTCTGTTTGAGGATGCGGGCAAGATTGATCCGAAGGATGTGCGTCCGCCATTGATGAAAGCACGTGCATTGCTGCAGGCCGGTAAAAAGGATGACGCAATCGGTGTGTTGCAGATCATTCTCAATTCGTCTTCAGAAGATGCTCTGTGGCGGGCAGATATTGAACAGACCATTGCCAATCTGAAATCAGGCACAAATGGCGTTGCGCCGGCGACAGCCGCCGGTCGTCCTGCTGTGAAGCCGCGCGGCCCGACAGCGGAAGATATTGAAGCCGCAGCAGCGCTTGATGAGCAGGGGCGCAAAGATATGATCCGCTCCATGGTGGATAATCTTGCTGAGAAGCTGCGCAATAATCCGGCTGATGTGGATGGCTGGGAGCGTTTGCTGCGTGCATATGCTGTTCTTGGTGAAAGTGATAATGTGAATGAGGCTTTGCGCAATGCTGCCAAAGCCTTGCCGGAGAATGATATGCGCCGTCTGCTTGAGACCGCATCTCAGCTGGGCATTGACACGACGGGAGTTCTGAAATGAGCCATAGTCAGCTATCTGCTTCATCGTCTGGAGAAGGCCATGCGCCACGGGTTTCGCAGGTTATGCGTAACCGTAAGCGCAAGCGGCTGATTTTAATTTCCGGCGCTATGGCTGTTCTGGCACTGGCGATCGGTCTGGTCTTGCTGGCCTTTAGTCAGGATATTCGTTACTTTCGCACGCCGGATGATGTGACTGCAGAAGATATTGCATCGGGTGCGCGTTTTCGTCTCGGCGGACTTGTTGAGGCCGGTTCTGTAGTGCGCGGCGCTGACAAGCATGTGCAATTCGCCGTCACTGATACTTTGAAACAGGTCACTGTTACCTATGAAGGTATTTT
>JAIRVW010000438.1 GCA_031253705.1 Brucellaceae bacterium | reverse complement strand
TATTGAGATCAGCGGTTTTGCGAAAACCGGAGAGGGAGTTTTCAGGCCAGAGATTGCGCGCGCCGCGATGGCCGATAATACGTGTCATGACAAATATTCCTTTTAACGAATGGTCGGATCAAGTTTGTCACGCAGCCAGTCACCAAGGATGGAAATCGACAGTGTGGTGAACATGATCACAAAGGCCGGTGCCAGCATGATCCATGGCGCGGTGGTCAGATATTCGCGCCCGTAACCGACCATATTGCCGAGACTGGATTTCGGTGGCTGCACGCCGAGACCTAAGAAGGACAGACTGCTTTCCAGCAGAATGATTTCAGGGAAAGTCAGCGTCATGGAGACGATCAGGGTCGAGGCGATATTCGGCAGAATATGGCGCAGATAGACCCATGATTGTTTTGCCCCAAGCTGTGTAACGGCTGCGGCATAGCCTTGCGAACTGGCGGAAATCGCCAGACCACGGGCGATACGCGCATAGCGCTCCCAGCCGTAAAGTCCCATCAGGCACACCAGCAACACCATGGAATTGCCAAAGAAAGCCAGCACCGACAATGCGAGGATCAGGAACGGCAATGCCGCCTGAAAATCCGCCAGTGTCAGCACTACCTGCTCCACAGTTTTGCGGAAATTGGCAGCAAGAAAGCCGACGGTGGTGCCGAGCAGGGTGGAAATAATCGTGGCACCAAAAGCGATGAGCAGCGAAACGCGGATCGATTCAATCAGGCGGGACAGCACATCACGCCCGACCTCATCGGTGCCGAGCCAATGCAGCGGATGACCGGGCATCACAAGACGGCTTTTAAGATCCATCGCGGTAATACTATAGGGGCGGATCCAGTCAGCCGTGATAGCGATGATGATCATCGCGGCAAACCAGACAAGCGACAACATCACCAGCAGGGGGATACGTTTCTTTTTGCGTTTATGGACATTCGCCACGGGAACGGCGGCACTGTCACTGATTGAGAGTTCAGACATCAACCGGTTCCTTTATGCTTTGGCCTGATTATCGCGCAGGCGCGGATCGAGAAATCCATAGAGCAGGTCAACAACAAGATTGGACAGCACCATAGTGGAGGCGATCAGCAGCAGGATACATTGCACAATCGCCAGATCACGGTTGGAGACCGCAACCACCAGCAGGCGTCCGACACCCGGCCACGAGAACAGGGATTCAATCACCACTGCACCTGCAACCAGTGAGCCGACCATGAAACCGACCAGTGTCACAATCGGGATGGCGGCATTGGGCAATGCATGATTGCGGATTACATCGCCCCAGCGCACACCTTTGGCACTGGCGGTGCGGATATAAGGTTGGCCGAGAATTTCGATCATCGCACTGCGGGCAAAACGGGCGAGAATGGCAGCACCGGCAATGCTCATGGTCAGTACCGGCAGAATGGCATGCATCCATGTATCGCTGCCGCCGGATGGCAGCCATTTCAATGTCACGGAGAAGATTAGTACAAGCACCAGACCCAGCACAAAGTTCGGCAGGGTAAAGCCGATAATGGCGGTCAGCATCACCAGCCGGTCGATAATGCTGTCACGATGGAGTGCCGCATAAACACCGGCAGGAATACCGATGGCCAGATTGAGCAGCAAGGTCGGAATGGTCAGCATCAGCGTGGCCGGAATACGCTCGGCAACCAGATCGACTGCTTTCTGACCGTCACGCATGGAAATGCCGAGATCGCCCTGAAAAATCGCGCCGAAATAACTGAAATATTGCACGAGGATCGGCTGATCCAGCCCCCATGCTTTGCGGAAGGCTTCAATCGCCTGCGGTGGTGCATCAGGGCCGAGAATGATCTGTGCCGGATCGCCGGACATGCGCAGCACGATAAAGGCAAAGGTCACAACCAGCATGACCGTGATAAAAGCCCGCAACAGACGGGTGAGGAAAAAGGAAATCATCTGTCTGTTCCGTTATCCGGCTAATGCCACGGGTTGTGATGCACCGTCATACAAGTGGCTTGTTTGCCCCCTGTCATAGAGATGACAGGCAACACTATGCTCTTTGCCGGTCTGTAAGGTTTCCGGCACATCGGTGCGGCAGCGCTCCGAGGCAAAACGACAACGCGGATGAAAGGCACAGCCGCTCGGTCTGGCTGCCGGATTTGGCGGCTCACCCTGCAGAATAATGCGGTTGCTCAGGAGCGTACCGGGTACAGGAATACTGGAAACCAGTGCCTGCGTATAAGGATGCTGGGGTGCCTGAAAAATCACATCGGACGGCGCTTCTTCGACGATCCGTCCCAGATACATTACGGCCACGCGGTCGCTGATATTGCGCACCACTTTCAGATCATGGCTGATAAACACCATGGCAATGCCTTGCTGTTCCTGCAGGTCGCGCAGCAGATTGACCACCTGCGCCTGAATGGAAACATCCAGTGCGGAGACGGCTTCATCACAGACCAATAGTTCAGGATTGCAGGCGATGGCACGGGCAATCACCACACGCTGACGCTGCCCGCCGGAAAGCTCATGGGGAAAACGCGCTGCATGATGCGGCATCAGGCCAACGGACTGCATCAGCTCTTTCACCCGTGCCGCACGGCTTTCCTTGTCGCCGATATTGTGGATCAGCAACGGCTCTTCAATCTGTGTGGCGATGGTCAGACGGCGGTCGAGCGCGGCCAGCGGGTCCTGATAAACCAGCTGCATGCGCTTGCGCAAAGCCCGCCATTCATTGGTGCGGGCAGGCGGCAGAACGTCACCGTCAAAGCGCACTTCACCGGTACTCGGACGCTCCAGTCCGAGCAACAGGCGACCGGTGGTGGATTTACCGGAACCGCTTTCGCCGACAATGCCCAGCGTTTTGCCTTTTTGTATGGACAGGCTCACCGCATCTACGGCTTTGACTTCTGTCGGCTTGGCAAATATTCCGCGCTTTGACGTGTAGATTTTGCTTAGATTTTTAGCTTCGAGCAGCGGCTTGTTCATGACAGCACCTGCTGGTGCTGGGCTGCAGGAGCGGGTGCAATAAATGCAGCAGGCACAACCGGTGCCGCAGGAATAGTTGTGTCACGTATTTCGACAGGGCGGAAACAGGCGACGTAACGGTCATCCTGATTGCCGGTCAAAGGCGGCAGATCGCTTTTGCAACGGTTTTCCGCACGGTTACAGCGCGGAGAAAAAGCGCAGCCTTTCGGCAGTTTTCCCGGTTCCGGCACAGTACCTTCAATCGGGATGAGACGCTCGCGTCCGCCGTCAAT
>JAIRVW010000389.1 GCA_031253705.1 Brucellaceae bacterium | reverse complement strand
CGCAGGTCACTATTCATATCATGCTGAAGTTGCGGATTGTATCATCCTCATGCTGCGTCGCGATAATCCGGCTGTTGCATTCTCTGTGATTGATCTCAATCATGTAATGTCAGCGGGCGGCGCACCAAATGCTGCACTGCTGACAACACCGGCACCACAAACAAACCGGTATGAATTTTATGATGAAGGGGCAGTGTCATGGGGCATCTGGTGCGCCACACCTTATGCCCGCAGACATCTGACTTATGCATTTTCAGAAGTGATGATGCTGCGCAAAGGCGAGGTTATTTTCACTGATCCGGACGGCCAAAGCATTCGCTTTGGTGCGGGTGATATTTTTATCGTTCGTTCCGGTGCCATTGTAAGCTGGGATAATCCAAGCGAACTTGAAAAATTCTGGCTGATCCGTGAAGACGACTGACACGGACTATATTGAAGGGCTGCAAGCCGGTATTCTGTTCTGATACCGGCTTGCAGCAGGTCCTTAAACCATCATATCGGCTTCTTCTTCATATTCACGAACGGTTTCATCTTTCGCAAACAGCACGCAAGGCCCGTAAGAGCCGCGCGGATCATAGGCATAGCCCTTTTCTGCCAAAGCCTGCGTAATATCCCGAATACCGGCCAGTCCGTAAAGATGGTCATGGAGTTCGAGAAAAATCCGCTCCACGCCGTGCAGATCCGCTTTTTGCAGCAGATCACGCTCCGCACCTTCAATATCCATCACCAGAACATTGATTTTGTGGGCAGCGATAAAGCCGTCAATATTGGCGGAAGCCAGTGAAATTTCCTGCTCATAAGGCCCCTGATCCCTGTCCATCGAAGACATCCAGAGGTCTTTGCGCACATAGAAACGATGGTGCTGCGCTTCACCGGCGGCAAGAATCCCCTGCGTTAATGCCACATTACCTGCAGTGTTGAGATCAATCACACGTTTTGCCAGTGCTGCAGTCGAAGGATTAGCCTCGAATGCCCAGATTTGCACATCAGGAATGCCCGCCATCAGGGATGTAATCACGCCAATACCGGAGCCTAATTCCAGCACACGGTCGCCGCGTTTCACCGCTTTGAACACCCATTTGGCTTCTTTGGCTTCATAACGTCCGCTGATAATCGCTTGCCAGATCACGGGAGAAACCTCATCCGAAGACAGAGGAATTTTAATGCCGTGTAACGTAACTGTTTCCACGCCTGTTCTCCTTTGGCGCTCAAAATTTCTCTGAGGCTTAAGGAGCAGACAGAAGTGTCCGCAAATGCCTCACTGCATAATGCAGCGGGGCATAACATATTTGTGTTATATAGTATATTTTTAACGCCAGAAATTAATCATCGCAGATGGCTGAGCTCCGATGCCGGAACCGGACGTCCGAAGAGATAGCCCTGCACCTGATCGCAACCGATTTTTCGCAGGCATTCCAGTTCTTCTTCAGTTTCAATCCCTTCTGCGATTGTAATCATGCCAAGGCTCTGACCGATGCCGGTTACAAGTTCGACAATCGCCAGCGCATCCGCTCTGGTGGTCAGGTCATGAATAAATGTGCGGTCAATTTTGATCTTATCAAACGGAAAACTGCTGAGCGTGCCCAGAGAGGAATAGCCGGTGCCGAAATCATCCATCGCAATCTGGACGCCGATTTTTTTAAGCTTGCGCAGAGTTTCCAATGTCAGATCATTCTTTTTCAGCAGAACGGATTCTGTAATTTCCAGTTCAAGCCGTTGCGGGTTCAGTGCTGTTTCCTGCAAAACCGTCTCAACTCTGGTGATCAAATCCTGCGTGTTAAACTCAACGGAAGAGAGATTGACCGCAATTTTATAAGGCTCACGCCAGCGCTCCGCCTCCTGACAGGCAATTTTCAGTACCCAGTCGCTCAGCTCATTAATCATTCCGATTTTTTCAGCGACCGGAATGAATTCTGAGGGCGAGACCGACCCCCGCGTCGGGTTGGTCCAGCGCAACAGCGCCTCATAACCACAAATAGCACGGGTGAAAGTATTGACCTGAGGCTGATAGAAAACCTCCATCTCACCGTTTTTCAGTGCATTCTGCAGATCGGTCTCAAAAGCTTTTTTCTCCAGCAGTCGGGACTGCATATAAGGCTGGAAAATACAGATATGGCCAGTGCCCAGTGCTTTTGCTTCATAGAGCGCAAGATCAGCACGCTTAAACAGTTCTTCCATATCCGGCTCATCTGAGAAGATGGCCACACCGCTACAGGTGCCGATCTGAATTTCATGATCATTGATACGATAAGGCAGGCGCACAACTTCCATCAGATGCTGTGCCAGTTCATAAGCTGAAACGGAACACAGTCCCGCGGAAAGAACAGCAAATTCATCACCGCCGAGCCGGCAGATAAGATCGTCTTTTTCACTGAATTTGGTGAGCCTGCTGGCAACCGCCTGCAACAGCATGTCCCCGACATCATGCCCCAAGGTGTCATTCACATCTTTAAAGCCATCAAGGTCAAAGAGCAGAATAACAGCAGCTGCACCGCCTTTCCGTGCGATCTTCATACGCGCTTCAAGATTTTGGCGGAACAGAACACGGTTAGGCAGGCCGGTCAGCGCGTCATGATGAGCAGAATGTTCAAGCAGATCGTTCTGCGACTGCAACTCGCCGGAGGTTTGCCGGAGATCGGTTGTCAGGCGCTGCATTCGTCCGTGCGCGCGATTGAGCAGATCATTCTGGCGCAGCAGCAGCATAAACAGCGCGATCCCAAAAACAATCAGTCCGCCCGCAACACCGGTATAAATAAAATGCAGCTGCCGCACTTCCTGCTGGGCATTATTGATCACTGTCACATCATCTGCCACGGAAGCAGAGGCCAGTGCCGTCAGCGGCTTATCCAGCGCATTCATTTCCGGCAGCAGGACTTTGATATGTTCTGCATCCAGCTCGGAAAACTGCGTATCTATCTTGTCCAGAACGATGCGCAGATCGGTAATCAGCTGACGGTGATTGGGATTTTTATTGATGAATTGCTGTAATGTGCCCTGTCCCATATGCTCAAGACGACTGAAAACGATATCCAGTCGCAACTGGACTTCATCAAGTTCAACCCCATTGATGCCTAAAGCATAAGTTGCCATGCGCTCTTCAAGGCGCAGATATTCCGAGAGCATCTGGCTGACCGCCCAGGAGTCATTATAACGGACAAAGGTTTGCAATGCGGTTTGCCGCTCTGCAATCACATAGGCAATGTAGCCTGTTGCCAGTATAAAACAGCCGATAATGACCCCGAGTATACGCCGCACAGAAAGCCCCTATTCCACAATTATTCTGGCAACCTGCCACGCCGAGCGCGTGTAATAGGTCTGGCTTTGCAATTGCGGATCACTGTCATAGGGATAAATGATAAAAAGCGGGCCTTTTTCACGCACAGTAATGAAATTGCCGTCGCGCTTCATTGCCAGAATGGCATTGAATTTTTTGAAATCATCCAGAGGAACTGTGGTGACATAGTCATTGAGCGCAACAACGGTAATTGTCTTGCCCTTTGCGCCCACCAATTCCATCAGCTGATTAAGCGACACACCTTCAAAGCGTGTGCGGCCGTCATACCAGGGATTGGTGGTTTCAATCGTCTGTAACCCGAGTGCTGTCAGCATCTCGCGGTCAAATTCTGCAGCATGACCATTATTGGTATTGGTGATGGCACCGGAAATAACCAATATTGTTTTGTTCGCAGGTTTTGAAAGCGGCTCCGCTGTAGCGCCGGAACCCATCATACAAATCAGGAACAGACCGAAAATCAGGCGCTTTAACAACACTATATTTCTCCTTGGTAATTTAGAATAATATAACGACATCTATGCATCAGTACATAGGAATTTATACACATCACGCTTTATATGTTTTAAAGTTAAAAACTTGCGGCCTTGCATGAAAGACCTTGCGAATCACATAAGTGTAGACTTATATGTTGATTATGACTGAAAGTGATATCTTCAAAGCTTTGGCCGATCCGACCCGTCGTGCTGTTTTTGAAAAACTGGCTTCCGGCCAGATGAATGCCAGTGCTTTGCGCGAAGGCATGGAGATCAGCCAGCCGGCCATGTCCCAGCATCTTTCTGTTCTGCGCAGCGCAGGCCTGATCAGGGAAGAACGTCAGGGGCGCTATGTCAATTACGAGGTCGATCCAGAAGGGCTGGCACTGATTGCGCAATGGCTTGCCAAATATCGTGCATACTGGCCTGCCCGTATTGATGCTCTGAAAACCCTGCTGAAGGATATGGATCAATGACAGATCACGAAAACAAGGAAAGCGCAGTCCGGCTTGTTTTTGAATATGAGCTTGAAGCCAGTCCGCAAAAAGTCTGGCGCGCTATCAGTCTTCCTGAATTGCGTGCAAACTGGTTGCCGGATGCGGGGCAGTCCGAAGCCGATCCGTCCGCAACCATAGCGGAACAACAGGTAACCTACCGGATGCGGGAAACCACACCGCCCTTTCTTGAAAGTGTCGTGACATTTCAGCTTGCCGCCAATGATAATGGCGGCACGCACCTGAAGATTATTCATGAACTTGCGGATGCAAAAGCGAAGAGGACAATTGAACCCGCCAATGGCAATCATCCGTTATTAATGCGCGCTGCCTGACGCATAAATCCATCTGAAATTGCTTTGAAAAACGGAGCTTGCCGATGCGCGAGATGATGCAACTCGTCCCTATGGTTATTGAACAATCCGCAAAAGGGGAGCGGTCTTTCGATATTTATTCCCGTCTGCTGCGGGAACGGATCATTTTTCTCAATGGCGAAGTCAATGACACGATTGCGGCACTGATCTGCTCGCAATTGCTGTTTCTGGAAGCTGAGAACCCGAAAAAGCCGGTGAGCCTTTATATCAACTCCCCCGGAGGCTCAATCACCAGCGGTTTGGCGATTTATGACACCATGCATTATATCCATGCGCCGGTGCATACATTATGCATGGGAACCGCACGGTCTATGGGCTCATTTCTGCTGATGGCCGGAGAACCGGGATATCGTGCAGCCTTGCCCAATGCAAGCCTGCATGTGCATCAGCCGCTTGGCGGATTTCAGGGACAGGCCTCAGATATTTTCATTCAGGCTGAAGAAATGCGTAAAACCAAACATCGTGTCATTGCGTTTTACGCCAAACATTGCGGCCGCAGCTATGAAGAGGTTGAACACACCCTCGACCGTGACCGGTTTATGAGTGCGGAAGAAGCGCTGGAGTGGGGATTGATTGATACAATTCTCACACAACGCGCAGATTTATCCGGCAAAGCAGAGGCATAATCATAACTGTCAGGGCAAGTCTTGCCCTGACAGAGAACCTATTATTGTGCGCCGCAGGAGATCACCGGCTTTTCTCCGGCAAGCTGCTGCCTGAGCCAGAAATTTGCCTGCGCCAGAACGTCTGCCATTCGGCTCTTGCCCTGTGTATCCTGCATGCCGTGCCCGTAACCGGCAAATTCCCAATAAGTCAGGTTACAGCGTTTTGCTTTCTCAAATTCATCCAGTGTCATGCGTGCATTGCTCACTGGTGTCGATGTATCTGCACTGCCCTGAATGAGCAACAAGGCGGCATCAGATTTCAACATGGCATCAACCGGACGATGATCAATCGCATCCGCCCAGAAACGGTAGCTGGAGCCTGCCCATTTTTCACTGCTTTGCGGATTGGCTCTGGCATGGGCAAATTCCTTATCAACCTGCGGCCACTGATCCTTGGGCACATTGTTGAGCAGCATTTCGCCTTCCATCGACTGCTTGACCATTTCACCAAAAGTCGTACCGCCACCGGTCGACAACAGGATCACCGCATCGGCTTTGACTTCTGCCGCCAGTCGAGCGGCAATATCCCCGCCCTCAGAACCACCGAACAAAACCAACTGACCGTTCCACCACGGCTCTTGTTGGAGGCTTTCTAATACGCGGCGATAATCATCCACCCGCTGTGTCATCGTATGATGGGCACGGAAGGAGGCGGAACAATCCTTGTCAAAAGGATCCGGCGGATTATCACCGGTTTCAACGCCGTATTTGTCCACTGTCAGCGCGGTAAAATCCGCAAAGGCAGAACGTGCCAGTTTCATATTGCCGCTTGTCGTGACTGACTGACAGCCGGAGCCTTGCGCCAGAATAATCAGGCCGGTTTTCTCTGTCGTCTGCGGCTTATCCAGATACCAGCTGATCACACTGCCGTCAGCGCGTTTTACCGTTTTTTGCTCCTCAGCAGATACAGAGAAGGCAACAACAGAAAGCAACAGTCCTATTATGCCTGCAGTGGAATTCCGGAACATTCATTTATCCTTTATTGGCGAGTGTGTTTATTGCGCACCCGCCAAATCATTTCATCATTATCAGCGTCATGTTTTGGCGATCATCTGTGGCTTATCTGTGAGCGGTAAAGACAAATGCCCGCGCAGCGTATCTGTTTGATATTCCGTACGAAACAATCCGCGCTTTTGCAAAACCGGCACCACTTGTTCAACGAAATCCTCAATGGAAGACGGCAAAGACGGCGGCATCAGATTGAAACCGTCTGCCCCTTCATTGCGCCACCACAATTCCATCTGGTCTGCAATCGTTTCCGGCGTGCCGACAATCGTGCAATGTCCGCCGCCTGCCGCCAAACGCCCGAGTAACTGCCGTAATGTCGGCTGTTCCGTTTCAATAATCCGGAGGATTGTCGCATAGCGCCCTTTCGGCCCCGTGAAGTCTTCGAGCGGCGGCAAAGTTGGTACCGGCGCATCCAACTCCCAGCCGGAGCAATCCTGCCCGATAAACATACCAAGCTGGCGAAGGGAATCCGCTGTCGGCAGCAATTCATCAAGCTCCTCCTGTTTGGCTTTTGCCTCTGCCTGTGTGGATGCCACATAGGTCACCAGACCCGGCATCACCGGAATGCCTTTTTCCCTCCCCGCCAGTTTTGCACGGCGCTGAATATCACGGTAATAATCCTGCGCCGCTGGCAGATCATAAGCCACCGCATAAATCGCCTCAGCTTTTTCTGCGGCCAAGGCTTTGCCCTGATCTGATGCTCCTGCCTGAAACAATACCGGCTGCCCCTGCGGCGGGTGCGGGATCGTCAACGGTCCTTGCGTCGAGAAATGCTCGCCTTTGTGGTGGATCGCTCGTAAGCCATCTTTACGTGCATAGTCACCGGAACGATCGCAAGTGATCGTATCGGCATCCCATGAATCCCATAATTTCTGCACCGCTTCGATAAATTCTGCCGCGCGGCCATAGCGCCATTCATGTGGTGGCATACTCTCAGAGCCATGATTGCGTGCCTCACTGTCAAACATTGAGGTCACGACATTCCAGCCGATACGCCCCTTCGACAAATGATCCAGCGAAGCCAGTGTCCGCGCCGCATGAAAAGGCGTTGTGAATGTGCTGGAAACCGTGCTGATCAGCCCGATTTTCTCGGTTACACCCGCTAATGCGGCCAGCAAAGTCAGCGGGTCGAAATAGCTGCGTGGTCCGTCCGCAATATTATCAATCGCATGCCAGTCGGCGAAGAAAATCGCATCAAATTTGCCGCGCTCGGCAGTCTGCGCCAGATTGGTGTAATAGCTGATATCACTGAGCTGCTCGACGGCCGATTGCGGATGCCGCCATGCCGCGCGATGATGCCCGCAACCGAAAATAAACAGGTTAAGGTGCATTTCCCGCATCAGTTTTTCACCAATCCGCCGTCAACAACCAGATTTTGACCGGTCACAGAACGCGCCCATGGTGACGCAAAGAACAGTGCGGTATCGGCAAATTCCGCAGGCGTGGTTACACGGCGCAACGGCGTGGCAGAGGCTATATAATCAAACACTGCTTCCGGTGTTGCAGCAGAGGCATCGGTGGTACGCAGCAACCCGCCGGACAGCATATTAACGGTGATGTTCTTTTCACCCAGATCCTGCGCCAAAGTACGGGTCAGCGACAGCAAAGCGGCTTTAGCCGCCGTATAGTCATGATACGGCACAACCGGATTTTGAAACAGGTTGGTACCAATATTGATGATACGGCCAAAACCGGCCTGCTCCATACCGGCAAGTGCGGCCTGCGTCGTGTTGAGCGCACCGCGCACAATGCCTTCCATCTGCTGATTGATCTGCTCCCAGCTGATGACATCCGCATGAGCGCGCGCATCACCGTTGAAGCTGAAAGCCGGCAAAGCATTATTGACCACCGTTGTTACCGGCATACCAAAACGCTGCTGCGCCTTGGCAAACATGGCCTGTACGGCTGTCATATCTGTAACGTCGGCCTGCACAGCCAGTGTCTTTTCCGGTGCCAGTGCTGCCAGTTCTGCAGCAGCATCTGCACTTGTGTGATAATTGATCACAACGCGCGCACCTTCGCACAAAAATGCTTTGACGAGATCGCGCCCGAGACCACGCGCACCACCGGTGACGAGGACGAGCTGCTGATGAAGCGGAAGAAGGACTGGTTCAGACATATAAATTCCCTTGCCTTAAGAAATGACCGGCCAAGGGAATAAGGGCTTGCACCGCACAGAATACGGCTGGGCACACAGACATCCCTTCGCCAGTATGAGCTGGATCAGGTTCAACGGGTTTAAAATCTCAGCCCTGCAAAACAGGACACCCCGTGTCATTCTGCCAAGCTCTAGCAAGTTTATTTGTAAGGGACAAGCCTTGCCGGTTGTTCTGTCCGCCCAAGCTGGTTAAGAAACCCTATGTCTGAAAATCATAAAGAACCTTCGTCTGACCGTTTCTGGCTCAGTATTGTTGCAACAACCTGCTATGCAGTTGTACTTTATATTCTGATATGGCTGGTACGCGAGGGCAGCGCGATGGCCTTTATCACCGGCCTGATCCTGATGCCGATGGCCATTACCAGCCTGCTAATCATCCAGATTGACCCGCAAGGTACAGGCAGCATTCGCAAGCATATGAAAACCGCCATGTTGTGTATGCTCGGCTTAATACTGATCTCGATGATTATCTTTGGCGAGGCAGGTATCTGCGTGGCCATGGCTGCGCCGTTCCTCTTTGCCGGTGCGGCGCTCGGCGTTTATGTCACCATGCGTCTGCTGCGTAATTATCAGGCAAAGCGCGGTGTTACCTTTGTGATTGTCCTGCCTTTCCTCGCTTTACCGCTGGAAAACCAGATAGAGTATCAGGATCACTTCAATTCCGTCACCACAGTGATTGAAATTAACGCCCCTGCTCATGTGATCTGGAACAATACGCTGGAAATTCCTGATATTCGCCCCGATGAACTGGGCATGACTTTCAGCCACAGCATTGTCGGTGTACCCAAACCGGAAGATGCACGGATTACAGGTTCCGGCGTTGGTGCCGTGCGTCATTTGAAATGGGGCAAAGGTGTTAATTTTGAGGAAGTGATCACCGGCTGGCAGGAAAACCGCTATTTGCGCTGGGATTTCCGTTTCAGCGACACTTCAATCCCGAAAGCTGTTGAAGCGCATATCAGTGTCAACAGTGACTATCTGGGCTTGGACTATGGTGAATATCTGCTGGAACCGATTGATGAAAATCGCACACGTCTGACGCTGAAGACACAGTACCGTATCGCTACGCCAATCAATATTTACTGCGACTGGTGGGGGCAGATTTTCCTCAATGATTTCCATTCCATCGTGCTGAATGTCATTAAGGAACGCTCAGAAAGCGCAGTTCAGGCTTGAAAAATGCGGCGGATTATAAACCCGCCGCAGTTTTAAATTTTAGATCATCGCTTCGAT
Source organism: Brucellaceae bacterium (assembly GCA_031253705.1). Lineage (GTDB taxonomy): Bacteria > Pseudomonadota > Alphaproteobacteria > Rhizobiales > Rhizobiaceae > Pseudochrobactrum. The sequence goes on along the minus strand of JAIRVW010000389.1, from coordinate 2,215 downwards.
CAGGAACGGACCTTTGCGCTTGCTTGCTGCTGCAAACAGGTCAGCAAATTGCTCAGCCGTTGTGGCGCGTGCACCTTCAACACCTACACCTTTGGCAAGGCTCACCCAGTCAATCATCGGCTCCACCAGATCGAACATGCGCTGTGCATTGCGTCCCGGTGCACCGGCACCGACATTCTGCAATTCACCATGCAGGATCGCATAGCGTTGATTAGCGAAAATAATGGTGATGATGTTCAGGTTCTCACGGGCATGAGTCCACAGTGCCTGCATCGTATACATACCGCTGCCATCTGCCTGCAAAGCCACGACCTGACGATCCGGACAGGCTACAGCCGCACCGGTTGCCAGTGGCAGACCAATACCAATTGCACCGCCGGTCAGCTGCAGAAAATCATGCGGTGCTGAATTATGCGTCAGTCCGAACATTTCACGGCCGGATGTAATGGATTCATCGACAATAATCGCATTTTCCGGCAGGAGTGACGCAACAATCGCGCTGATTTTGTCATCATCCAGCGTGCCGGTCGGCATCACTTTCTCGCCCCGCTGATTAAGCAGTGGTGTAACAGACGCCGGAATATTCATTTCATCGGCCAACGCCTGTAAAGCATAGAGCTGATCATCCGCTTCGCCCGCATAATCAACCACAGCGCAACCTTCCGGCAGGAAAGTGCTTGGTTTGCCCGGATAGGCGAAGAAGGCGACCGGAATTTTCGCTCCGAGCAGCACGACCTGTTCGATATCGGCCAGATCAGCCAGTGCGTCATCCACGCGATAAAGCACGCGATTAACAGCGACACGACCTGCTCCGCGTTCAATACGGCCATTCGACTGTTGAGCGAGCAGGCGCGCACCGGAAGCTTGCGCAATACGGCTGGCAATTTCCAGTGCATTGGCACGCAGTGCGAGATTGCCGAGCAGCAGGAGTGTGCGCTTACCGTTGCGCAAGGCGCTCGCCGCTTCACGCACAGCATCGGCATCGACTTTACGACGCTCCGAACGAGCCAAAGGCTGAACGATCTGCTGCGGCGCTTCTGTCCATGCGGTGTTGGCAGGCAGGATCAGCGTTGCCACCTGTCCCGGTGCATTGCAGGCTGCGGCATAAGCTTCAGCCGTATCGGCAGAAATATCGTCAGCGGATTTTGACGTCTTCACCCAGCCGGAAACCGGACGTGCCAGCGATTCAATATCACTGGTCAGCGGCGCATCATATTTCAGATGATAGGTTGCATGATCGCCGACAATATTGACGATCGGTGTTTTTGCACGCTTGGCATTGTGCAGGTTGGCAACACCATTGCCGAGGCCGGAGCCCAGATGCAGCAGAGTTGCTGCCGGTTTATCCGCCATACGGCCATAGCCGTCAGCAGCGCCTGTGACAACGCCTTCAAACAGGCCCAATACGCAGCGCATTTGCGGCTTGCGATCCAGCGCTGCCACAAAATGCATTTCCGATGTGCCCGGATTGGCAAAACAGACATCGATCCCGTGCGCCAGCAGGGTGTCGCAAAGGCTATCAGCACCGTTCATTTCTCACTCCCATTCAAGCATTTCCGGCAAAATCATTACGCACTTGTGCGTTCGATAATGTGCCGAAATAAAAAGGCAGAGCGGCTGTACCGCTCTGTGCTTACAGCTCACAAAATCAGAATAATGCATTTCCTCCCCGCATTATTCCTGTGAGTGTACCTCAGCTATATCCGGCTTTCAGCCTGCGCCGCAAGCTTTGCGAAAAACTATTCCGCTCTTTGACATGCTCACCAGTATAGTTTTATGCACAATCTCAAAAATCAGACAAAGGGTATGAAATCAGTAGTTTATCTGTTCATGTGACAGATATCTTACGACATGGCCGAGTCATAAAATTTTTTGGTTGCACATAGATGCGAGTTCATAAAATATCACAGATGATACAGAGCCTTTGATGCCATGCATCATCTGCCTAATACTTTAGGATGATTGCGGCTCTTTTTGTACATAAGCTGTCTATGTAATGATAACTGAATGTTGTTCTGACATTATCTGCATAGTAGCAAAACAGAATATAGTGCCGGTATGAGCCAGTTCCTGTCAGGAACTATGTTTGCGGGAGAGCTGGCCTGAAATAATATGGAGGATTTCATGGGATATTTGGGCAAAAAAACGCTGTTGTAAGCCTTTGCAGCGGTCACGATGACTTTTGATGCGGCGGAAGCGAAAGCGCAGGATTTTA
>JAIRVW010000084.1 GCA_031253705.1 Brucellaceae bacterium | reverse complement strand
TCACACTTTTCGGGATGCGCACTAATTATCAGGAAATGAGTATATGCAGCTGATACGCACGATTTCAGATTTACGGGCGGCTCTTAAGGTTGAGCGCAGCCGTGGCAAGAGCATCGGCTTTGTGCCGACAATGGGCTATCTGCATATCGGCCATCTCACCTTGGTCAAAAACAGCCAGCAGCATTGCGATGTGTCTGTGGTGTCGATTTTCGTCAATCCCACGCAATTCGCGCCCAATGAAGATCTGGCGCAATATCCGCGTGATCTGCCCCGTGATCTGAAATTACTGGAAGAGCAGGGTTGTGATTATGTTTTCGCGCCGGATGTGAATGAGATGTATCCGGATGGCAGCGACAAAACATCGACCTATGTCGATGCAGGAGAACTTTCTTCCATTTTGATGGGAGCATTGCGCCCGCATCATTTCCGTGGTGTGGCTACGGTCGTGAGCAAGCTGTTTAATATCGTGCAGCCGGATAAAGCTTTCTTCGGCGAGAAAGACTACCAACAGCTCGCTGTTATCAAACGCATGGTAGCTGACCTCAATCAGCCGGTGGATGTGATCGGTGTGCCGACTGTACGCGAACCGGATGGTCTTGCCTGTTCATCGCGCAACAGTCTTTTGAGTGCGGAAGACCGTGCTGCCGCAGTTATCCTGCCGCAGGCGATGCAATTGGCTCAGGCACTTGTAGATCAGGGCGAGCGTTCAGTCGCGGCATTACGCCAAGCTGTTGTCGATAAGTTGCAGCAGGAAACGCGCGGTGAGATTGAGGCCGTGGATATTCGTGATGCAGAAACACTGGCTGAAACAGCGGAGCAGCTCACTGCACCGGCAGTGTTGCTGCTGACTGTGCGTTTTGGCAAAACCCGCCTGATCGACCAGCATGTGCTGCGCTTTTAACGTCTAATCAAAGGAGACGGCCATGAGTGTCCAGAAACAGATCCGCCGTATCACTGTGCCGGAAATCCGTACCCGCAAAGGCGGTGTGCCGCTGGTATCCCTCACGGCTTATCATGCCCATACGGCAGCCATTGTCGATCGCTATGCGGATTTTATGCTGGTGGGCGATAGTGTCGGCATGGTGATGCATGGCATGGAGTCGACCATTGGTGTGTCTCTGGAAATGATGATCATGCACGGGCAGGCGGTCATGCGTGGCTCATCCCGCGCGCTGGTTGTGGTGGATATGCCGTTCGGCTCCTATGAGGAAAGTCCGCAGATCGCTTTTCGTAATGCGGCGCGGATCATGGCAGAAACCGGTTGTGGTGCGGTTAAACTTGAAGGCGGCGTGCAAATGGCTGAGACGATCAGTTTTTTGACTAAGCGCGGCATTCCGGTGCTGGCACATATCGGCCTCACACCGCAGGCTGTGCATGTGATGGGCGGTTATAAAGTGCAGGGGCGCGATCAGGCGCTGTGGGAATTAATCAAGCGGGATGCGCAGGCCGTCGCTGATGCCGGCGCTTTCGGCATTGTACTGGAAGGCATTGTCGAGCCGCTGGCGCGTGAGATTACAGCACAGGTTGCGGTGCCGACCATCGGTATCGGCGCATCAGCGGAGTGCGACGGACAAATTCTGGTGCTGGAAGATATGCTCGGTCTCAATGACAAACCTGCGAAATTTGTCCGCCAATATGGTGCCATTGGCGCAGCCATTGACGAGGCGGTGAAAGCTTATGCGGAAGATGTGAAAAGCCGCAGCTTTCCTGATGAGCGGCATATTTATCGCTAGAGCATTTCCAGCAAAAGTGCGTAGCGGTTTTGCGTAGGATAATGCGAAATACTAAAGTTTATCGCTGAGACAGCGTTACTTTCAAGCCCGGCGCTGGGCGCTCTTCCAGAACCGCACGGCGGAAACGATAGAGCGCTGCTGGTCTTCCGCGTTGCTGGCTGAGGCTGGCACCGGTCGGCTCAACCAGTTCGGCATTTTCCACCAAACGGCGAAAATTCTGTTTGTGCAGATGACGGCCGGAGATCGCTTCAACGGTTTCCTGTAAAGCTGTGAGAGTGAAGCAATCGGGCATCAGCTCAAAAATTACCGGACGATATTTCAGCTTGGCACGCAGGCGGGCAATTGCGGTTGCGAGAATGCGGCGATGGTCAAACACCATGGCTTTGCCGGTATGGCGCTGCAATTCGTCCAGCTGTGGGCTCGGGCTGACGGTGCCGTCAATAGTTGCCTCCCGCACCAGACCGGCTTCATAAAGCAGCTCATAACGCTCGAGTACACGTTCCTCATCCCATTGAATGCCATCGGTACCAAAGGCAAGGCGCAGACGGGTCAGGCGCGGTAACTGATGCAGATCATAGGCCGGATGGCTGCGCTTGTCGCTTTGCGCCCATTCGCGCAAGGCAGGGATAATAAGCTGGTCGATAAGTGGCGGCTTGCCGCTGCGCCAGTCTTCCCACGGCAGAAAATCATACCAATATTGCCAGTCATTTTCCGGCTGTTCGCCGCTCTGGCGGGTCAGTGCCAGATAGCCGACAGAGATTACATGGGTATCATCGGTGGGCGTTGAAGACTTGGCACGACCACGGTCGCCGAATGTATAGAGCTGTTCCACATAGCCGAGGCGCAGAGCCGTTTGCGCTTCAACCCATAGCCGCAAACCCATTTCTAATGTACGGTGTTTCAGCGGGTCAAAACGCCCGTAGGGGAGCGAAAGCACGGCAGATACTTCATGGGCTGCGGGCATTTCATGGTCATCAGAGCAGAGAATAACCGGACGGTTATTGCTGATTGTAACAACTGCAGCACTCAACCCCACCTCAACGACAGCGGAAACATCAGCCATGAATTTGTGTCTCCAGTTGATTGAAACGATTGATAAAAGCCTGTTCTATCTCGGCGGTTGGCCGTGGTGATAAATCAAAGTGACCGGCATGGAAACCGCGCGGACGGCCGAAAAATTCTGCGGCCTCTGCGGTGCTGAAACCGGCTAATTCGGTTGCCTCAAAATAAGCGGAAACAATGTCAGCTTTCTTAATCGCTTTTTTTAAAACTGCAGGCACGGTCGCAGGCAGAGAAAAGCGCAGATGAATGGCCGTTTCCAGTCGCGCTTCAATTTGTTTATAGGCACCACCCATCACCGCCTTGAAGGGCGAGATCATATCGCCGATCACATATTCCGGCGCGTCATGCAGCAAAGCCAGCAGCTGATGCTGCAAGGGAGCATCCGGATTTTGCTCGCGGAAAATCTGTTCCACCAGCAGCGAATGTTGCGCCACGGAATAAGCATGGTCGCCACGGGTCTGGCCGTTCCAGCGGGCAACGCGTGCCAACCCGTGGGCAATATCACTGATTTCGATATCCAGCGGCGAAGGATCAAGCAAATCCAGCCTGCGGCCTGACAACATGCGCTGCCATGCCCGAACCGGTTTTGTCTTAGAGCCGCCGGATACTGCCATTAGTCTGCTGCTCCTTCTGGGAAGGTGAATTTAGCATAGGCGGGGATTGTCATGCTGACCTCCGTTTCACCGGCGAGCAGCGGAATATTTTTATCCATTGCGTCTTTCACGCGGTCGATGCGAACCAGAGCGAGCGCGTTGCTGCCATTGACACTGCGCAAGGTTCCGACTTCTTTGCCATCGGCTGTAATCGGCGTGTCTGATGCAGGTAGATTGGCCTGCGCTGTC
>JAIRVW010000078.1 GCA_031253705.1 Brucellaceae bacterium | reverse complement strand
GGTGAAGAAGACCTGCTGGCAGAAGTCAACAAGGCGCTTGAACAGATCAAAAGCGACGGCACATATGCCAAAATCTCCGAAAAATACTTCGGTGCAGATGTCTCTAAATAAGTTTTTCTCCCAAGAGCAGTTTCCTCAAAAACTGCGACTTTGAAAGGAAAAAGCCGGCGGTCACAGATCGCCGGCTTTCCGCGCCCGCAGCTGAGGGCCGGAACCTGTGAAACCACATAAGTCCGCTTGAGGGGCAACAAACATAGCGGGGACGCATAAATGGCTGACATTTTATCTCTGATGCTTGACTCTTTAGGGCCGCTTTTATGGGCTGCTCTGATCTTTACTATTCCGCTGACATTGCTGTCGTTTCTGTTCGGCACCACACTCGGGCTGTTTGTAGCGCTCATAAGGCTGTTTGCGCCGCGCCCGATAGCTGCAATTGTCAATTTCTATGTCTGGCTGATCCGCGGTACACCGTTGCTGGTGCAGCTGTTTCTTATTTTTTACGGTCTGCCGAGCCTTGGCGTGACACTGGATGCATTTCCGGCGGCTTTGATCGGCTTTACCTTAAGCATCGGCGCTTATTCCTCCGAAATTTTTCGCGGTGTCATTGTTGCGGTGCCAAAAGGGCAGTGGGAAGCAGCCTATGCAACCGGCATGACATGGGGGCAGGCGATGCGCCGCACTATTCTGCCGCAAGCAGCGCCCAATGCCGTGCCGCCTCTGTCCAACAGCTTTATCTCTCTGGTGAAAGATACATCGCTGGCAGCCGCCATTACCGTGCCGGAAATGTTTCAGGTTGCGCAGCGTATTGTTGCGGTCACCTATGAGCCGCTGATCCTCTATGTGGAGGCAGCGCTGCTCTATCTGGCACTGAGCTCTGTCTTGTCTTATCTGCAAACCCGTCTGGAAGCACGGCTGAAACGCTATGGCGGCTTTCTGGAGGTCCGTTCATGATGATTGAACTGAAAAATATCGTAAAGAAGTTCGGGCAGAATACCGTTCTTAACGATGTGTCCTTGTCCATTGCCGAGGGCAGTGTAACCGCTTTTATCGGCCCCTCGGGGGCAGGCAAAAGCACGCTGTTGCGGTGCCTCAATCTGCTGGAAGTGCCGACATCCGGCTCGATTGAAATTGCCGGTGACAGGTTAAGTTTTGAGCCTGACCGGAAAACCAGCCAGAAAGATATTCATCTGATCCGTCGCCACTCCGGCATGGTGTTCCAGAATTTTCAGCTGTTTCCGCATCGCACAGTAACAGAGAATATCACTGAAGGCCTGATCACCGTGCAGAAGTGGCCGAAGGAAAAGGCACGCGAGCGTGCTATGCAGTTGCTGGAAAAAGTAGGGTTGTCACAAAAGGCGGATGCCTGGCCGGCCACGCTTTCGGGCGGTCAGCAGCAGCGTGTTGCCATTGCCCGTGCGCTGGCACCGTCGCCTAAAATTCTGCTCTGTGATGAGCCGACATCAGCGCTTGATCCGGAGCTTTCGGGCGAGGTGGTGGATGTGCTGGCGCAACTGGCAAAAGAAGGCACGACAATGATCATGGTCACCCATGATCTGCGGCTTGCTTCCAGAATTGCTGAAGATGTGCTGTTCGTTGATAATGGCGTGATTGTTGAACGCGGAACGGCGCAGGAAATTTTCCGCTCACCAAAGCATGAACGCACCCGCCGTTTCGTTAATACACTGACCCATGAAGGGCAGGGCTTTAGTCAGGGAGCGGGGATTTGAAATTTAGTTCAAAACATTAAAATTACAGCATAAAACATTGATTTAAATAACAATCCTGCAATCATATGATTGCAGGATTATTTAATTTCATTTGAATGAGAGACGGTCGTATCGAGAAGCAACTTTAGAGCTTCAGGAAAAGAATCCGGCATGATTTCAAATTCCTGAATATCAGTCCATTTGTCCTCAAATGCATAATATTCATAACGGATATCGAAAACTTCAATTTCTATTGATGGTATTGAATACAACCATATAATTCGAATTGTCGGCCAATAACCCAAACATATTTCATTCGGAACTTGGTATCGTTCTGTGGCAAATTTTACGAATTGCAACGCGTTTTCAAGAGTATTTTGTTCGACATTGGGATTTTGAATAGCAACCTTATGAATTGCAGCTTCAACTTCGAGCCATGTAGCACAATTTATAACGAGATTATCATCACTCTCCGACATTGTCGTTTAGCTCCCGCCTTTTTAATCTACCTGATCACTGTCGACCTCGTTCTCGGCTTTGGCAAACACATCAACATCTTCATTCTTGCCGGCTTCAACGGTAAATTCGCGCTGATAAAGGCGATCCTTGTTCTTAGCCACAGCGATATAATCACCGGCAGCCAGCACCAGTGATGCATAGGCGCTCACGCTTTCAAATACGATATCACCATTGGTATTGACGATATTCCATGAAGTGTCAGCCAGCGCTTCACCGCCGACATCGCGCAGCAATTTCAGCGTAATTTCCGCAGCATTATGCTCAACGGTAGCCTCTGTCAGCTTGCCTGCACTGACCACGATTTCCGCACGGATAATCGCATTGGCATTGCCGTAATTAGAAACCACATGATAGGTGCCGCTATTGAGACGCACGATTGTGTCCGGCTTGATATTCGGTACGATCAGCGAGCGCTCATTGCCCTCATCTTCATTGTCATAGATTGAGAAGCGCAGAAATTTATCGGAAACTTCTTTGCCGTCCGGCAGTTTAGCGCTGAGTTTCAGCCCGCCTGCATCGAGGATCAGCTTTTCATGACGGCTGGCATTGCGGATTGTAATACGCTTGGTTGCGCCCGCACGACCGAAACTGACATGCACAAGATAGCTGCCCTTCGGCAGGGAGAAGCTGGCTGTACCGCCGGTTGCTGTTGCAATCAGCGGTAATTTATCTTCCCCATTCGGTTCCGGCGAGAATATACGCCAGACCAGTCCCTGACTTAAGACAGGGCCGTCAGCAGTAAGCTGCGCTTCCAGCAGCAATTCATTCTGGTTGGCAAGCGGTGCATTTTGGGGAGCACGCGGATCAGCATAAGGCGTAATACCGACAGCCGGTGCGGCAGGCGACATGATTGCACCGGTCGGCGGTGTGCTGCTATCCGACGCTTCACCCTCAGGCACTGAGATTTTAGGCAGTTCCAGCTTGTCAAACTGTGCGCCCGGCACCACGCGCATGGAGAAACCGTCCTGCGGCTGCGAGAGATCCTGCGCCATGACCGGAGCAGCCATAATCAGGCCACTTGAAAATAATGCAATAACAGAAGCGCTCCGGCAAAATTTGCCGCGCTGTTTGTCATTGGCAGATAATTTTCTGGCGCGCAGAACAGGGCTGAATTTCATAAGCCGGTACTCATTTGAATTTCAAAGTCTCAGGTCACTCCTGTTTGACCGCAGTGTAAAGGCATTTTCAAGGCTGTTCCCATCAAAATGTCATCAGTTTGCATTAAACACACATATAACTGCAGATAAGCTCTGTCATTACAGTGCGGAATTGGCAATAAAGATACACGTTAAGACGGAAGCCAACAGAATAAACAGGAAATACCGTGTCAGATATCATTGAGTTTTTGAAAACCCGCAGTTCCACACCGATTGTCGGCCTGACTGAACCGGCGCCATCGGAAGACCAACTGACACAAATCCTGACTGTTGCCTCCCGCGTGCCGGATCACGGCAAGCTCAATCCGTGGCGTTTTATCATTTATCGCGGCGATGCACGTCTTCAGATCGGTGAATTGCTGGCGGAGCGCGCAGCACAACGCGCCGCTGAAAAGAATGAGGAATTCGGCGATAGCC
>JAIRVW010000273.1 GCA_031253705.1 Brucellaceae bacterium | reverse complement strand
GATACCGATCTGGAACAGGCGATTGAGTTGCAGAATTTGCAGCCTTCCGGCCAGTCCCATGTGCGTTTTCCGGTGAAGATCGGCTCGAATGTCAAAGCGACATTTGTTGAGCGTCAGATTGGTGGCGAGGCTGAAACCTTTGCAACCAGTGTCGGCCATGTGACCATTGCGGATAATTCAGAAATCGTCTGGGTTATCGTGCGTGAGCATACGGATCTCTCCACACAGCTGTCTCAGATTAATGTGACAATTGGTGAGAATTCCAAGCTGATCCTGTTCGTGATGAATGCCGGCGGCAAGCTGGTACGTCAGGAAATCAATGTGGATGTGCAGGGCGAAGGCTCTGACTTCCAGCTGCGTACACTCAACCTGCTTGGCGGCGAAACAGTGACTGACGTGACCATGAATGTTGGTCATCTCGTTGAAAACACGACCTCAACCGAGGTTGTGCGTAACGTGGTGACAGATAAGGCACGCGGTATTTTTCAGGGGATGATCCGCGTTGCGCAGATCGCTCAGAAAACAGACGCGAAAATGGCTTGCAACACATTGCTGTTGTCAGATGATGCGGAATTTGCGGCTAAACCTGAGCTGGAAATCTTTGCTGATGACGTGGCCTGCGGTCACGGTGCGACTGTGCGTGAGATTGAAAAGGATCACCTTTTCTATCTGATGGCGCGCGGTGTGCCTGAAAATGCAGCCCGCGGCCTGCTGGTCAAAGCCTTTATTGCAGAAGTGATCGAAGAGCTGGAAAACGAAACCCTCGTTGAAAAGCTTGAAGATATTTTGCAGAGTTGGCTCGAAAAGCACGAATGATGATGCAAAAAGAGCGGGAAATTTCCCGCTCTTCTTCCCTGATATAGAGCGCCAAGTGCTCTTGCCTGCTTTTTTGAGCACAAAGTGCTCAGGAGTACGATTATGAATCAATTATCGTCTGTACTGCAAAATTATGATGTTGAAGCAATCCGCCGTGATTTTCCGATCCTGTCGCGTGAAGTCTATGGCAAGCCGCTGATCTATCTCGATAATGGTGCCTCGGCACAGAAGCCGCAGGCGGTTATTGATGCGGTGACAAATGCCTATTCCAACGAATATGCCAATGTGCATCGCGGCCTGCATTTTCTCTCCAATGCCGCAACCGATGCCTATGAGCGTTCGCGTGAAAAAGTGCGCGGCTTCCTCAATGCCGGTTCTGTAGACGAGATCATCTTTACCAAATCGGCGACTGAGGCGATTAATACGGTTGCATATGGTTATGGTATGCCGAAGATCGGTGAGGGTGATGAAATTCTGCTCAGCATTCTTGAGCATCATTCCAATATCGTGCCTTGGCATTTCATCCGCGAGCGTCAGGGTGCCAAGCTGGTATTCGCACCGGTGGATGATGAAGGTGTGTTCCACCTTGAAGAATTCGAGAAATGCATCACCCCGAAAACCAAACTGATTGCCCTGACCCATATGTCCAATGTGACGGGTACGGTTCTGCCGATTAAAAAGATCGTCGAACTGGCGCATGCGCGCGGTATTCCGGTGCTGGTAGATGGTTCTCAGGCTGCCGTGCATATGCCGGTGGATGTGCGTGATCTCGGTTGTGACTGGTATATTATGACCGGCCACAAGCTCTATGGCCCGTCCGGTATCGGTGTGCTGTATGGCCGTATGGAAATGCTGGAACAGATGCGCCCGTTTATGGGTGGCGGGGAAATGATTGAAGAGGTGACAGTTGATAATGTCACTTATAATCATCCGCCGCATCGTTTTGAGGCCGGAACACCGCCGATCGTGCAGGCTATTGGATTGGGCGCAGCCCTTGACTATATAGAGAGCATAGGTCGTGAGGCGATTTCTGCTCATGAAGCTGATTTGCGTCTCTATGCGCATGAAGCTCTGGCGAAAATTAACTCGCTGCGTATTGTCGGCAATGCACCGGATAAAGGCGCGATCATTGCGTTTGAAATGCAGGGTATTCACGCCCATGATGTTTCAACTGTGATCGACCGTGCCGGTATTGCAGTGCGGGCAGGCACGCATTGTGCTCAGCCGCTGTTGCAGCGCTTTGGTGTGACATCGACCTGCCGTGCTTCCTTCGGTATGTATAATACCCGTGCGGAAGTGGATGCTCTGGTTGCAGCGCTTGAAAAAGCAAGACAGTTTTTTGGATGACGATTATGGATAATGAACAGCACGCGGTGGCCGCAGATGCAACCGCTCCCAAGCAAGAAAGCGGCGCCTCAAAGGTGTTCTCCGCTTCTGCAATTCCGGAAGAGGAATTGCTGCGTCTGACCGATGATATTATCGGCGCGCTGAAAACTGTCTATGATCCGGAAATTCCGGCAGATATTTATGAACTCGGCCTGATTTACAAGGTTGATATTGAAGATGACCGCACGGTCAAAATCGATATGACACTGACTGCACCGGGTTGCCCTGTAGCCGGTGAAATGCCTGGCTGGGTGGAAAATGCCGTTGGCGCAGTTGAGGGTGTTTCCCATGTGGAGGTGTCGATGACTTTTGATCCGCCATGGACACCGGATCGTATGTCCGAAGAAGCTCAGGTTGCTGTGGGCTGGTATTGATTTAAAAAAAACGCTGCGGAAACGCAGCGTTTTTTATTTAGCGGGCATGTAAGCTAAGATAATCGGATATAAGCAATTTGCTTGAAGGGCTGATCTGCTGTTCGCCGTCCTGCATGAGATCGGCAACAGTCTGGCTGCGTAAGGCATCACGCCAGAGCTGTTCTGCGGCCAGCATGCGCGATTTGATGAAACAATCTCTCTTATAGTTGCAGGGATCCTGCGATTTTCCCGGTGCGCGGCGGCGGATTTCCCTGCAGATAAAAGCCGGTTCTTTGCCGTCAATCGCTTCCACGATATCAAGCAATGTAATCTGTTGCGGAATATGTGCGAGCCGGTAGCCGCCACGCGGCCCCGGAACAGCGATGATCACATCAGCAGCGGTGAGGGCGCGCAGATGTTTGAGCAAATAGCTCTCGGACACACCATGCAGCTCTGCCAGATGTTTCCCAGCCAGAACCTTATCCTCCGGCAACCCTGACAGCACGAGCGCGCAATGCAATGCCGCCTCAACTCCGTCACTCATTCTGCGCATTTTACAACCTTGTGATTTGTCATTCTCCAATCACGGATATAATATATCGATGATTCCAGAGCAAACTGAATTTCAGGACAAATGACATGCAAAGCAGAATGAATATCGGCACTGTTGTACCGGCTCTCTATCAATCCATTAAGGCGCTGGATGCGGCTGTGGATGCGTCGGGGCTGGATAAGCGTTTGTTGCATTTAGTGAAAATCCGCGCCTCACAGATCAATGGCTGCTCCTATTGTACGGATATTCACATCCGTGATGCCCATAAAGACGGGATGGATATGCAGACTTTATATATGACAAGCGCCTGGCGTGAATCGCCGTGTTTTGATGCGCGGGATCGTGCCGCGCTGGAATGGACTGAAAGCCTGACACGGATAGCCGAGAAAGGCGCACCGGATGATCTTTATGAAAGTGTGAAAGCGGTGTTCTCTGAGGAGGAGATTGCCAAGCTGATTGTGGCTGTCGGCATGATTAATTTGTGGAACCGGATTGGTGTCAGTACGCAGCTTATTCACCCGCGCAAGCCATAAAATAAAAGCCTGTCAGCGATGACAGGCTTTTATAGAAGCGCTGAATAAGGGGATTACGGTGCGCCGCATTCTTCCGGCACACTTTTCTCCAGCGGCAATGGTGATTTCGATAATGTACCTGCCATAATTGCCATTGGCTTGAATGGCGGCAGTGCCTGCATGGCCGGATTGCTCATGCTGATGGTGTAGCAACCGGTATAGACCTGTGATTTGCCTTCAGCGAGTTTGGATTCGATGGCAATCGGTACAGACCAGTAAATCTGACCGGCACCCGGATCAGGCTCACTGCTGCCGAGCTTGATGTTCACAGATTCTGTGCCGGCATAGCCCTTGGCATATTTTTCGAAATCATCGCCTTGCTGGCCTTCAGCATAATAGCTGTAGGCACGCACATATTCTTTGCGGTTGATAGCGTTGTAATAGGATTCCAGCAATTTCTGCGGTGTGCTGCGGTCGTCAAGATAATCCGGCAGCACCAGACCTTCTGCAACCTCTTCTGTGGCTTCCGGTTTCGCGTTTTCCGGTTTGTCGGCCTCAGAGGATTTTTGTGCATCAGGCTTATCCGCAGGGGCGGTTTCTTCCTTCTGCTTATCCGCGTCAGCTTGATCGGCTTTCGCTTTCTCAACCTTGGCTTTTTCTTCTTCAGAATCCTTGGTGGCAGCTTCACCGGTTTTCTTCAAAGCTTCCGGTTTCACCTTTTGCTGTGTCGCTGCCTTGTCTTTGGTTTCTGTTGTGCCTGCGGCTTTGGCATAGATCGCACTGCCGGTCAGCAGGGCTGCGCCGATGATTGTGGTTCCGAGCAGACGGATAAGCGCAAGGCGGTGCTGCTGAGCACGATCCTGTGTGATTGCCAGTGCAACAGGGCGCTGTGATGCGGGGGTATGACGGTTCTGCTGAATGCCCATTAAAATCTCCGCTGATCTGTACCAAAGAACCTTTGATGATCTTTATATTTGAAAAGACTGCAAAGAGATCATGGCAATTTTACGCATTTTTCCAATTATTCATTTTATTCTTATGAGCCGTAAAGAGCGGAAAATGCAGATTTAAATATCGGTCAGGCGCTTTCCTTTACTTGCAGAGAGGACTGTGTGAGACTAGATAGACTATCAGAGGCTGAGCGGACAATTTGTGCTTTACGCAGATTCCGGTATTGGCTTCACCGGTTGAAACTGTACGGCCTTGAACCGTGCATCAGATACAAGTGAGAAAACTATGGGACGTTTTTCCATCATGACCCTGACGGACGCTGCAGCGGAACGCGTGCGCGAAATTCAGGCCTCTCATGAGGATGCTTTGGGCATTCGCGTGGGTGTGAAAAAAGGCGGCTGCGCCGGTATGGAATATACGATTGCGCTGGCGGAAGAAGCCAAGGCCGGTGATGATCTTATCGAGCATGAAGGTGCAAAAGTCTATGTGGCACCGGAAGCTGCATTGTTCCTGCTCGGCACGCAGATGGATTTTGAAGTGACAACCCTGCGCACCGGCTTTGTGTTCAATAATCCGAACCAGACCTCGGCCTGCGGCTGCGGTGAATCTGTTGAATTGACACCGGTTTCGCAGGAAGCTCTGGATGCAGCGCATCGCGCAGCCTGAGTTTTGATCTTAATAACAGGCAATAAAAAACCCGCCATTTGGCGGGTTTTTCTTTTTAGGACATTTTCAACTGAAAATGCCCTAAACATTTGTCTGACGCATTATCCTACGCAAAACCGGTTCCCACTTTTGCTGGAAATGCTTAGATATTGATTGGTATCAGCATGAAAGCCGGAATATCATCGCCGAAGCCCAGCGGTGACGGCTCATCATCAAAATCACGACGATGGCGCTTATTATTCTGCTGACCATTCTGATTGTGGTTCTGACGGCGATCTTCATGACCGTTTTTGTGCGGTGCAGGGCGAACCGGTTCCGCTGTCACAGCTGTGCCGATGGAAACATTATCCGGCAGAACCGGCTGCGGTGCATCCAGTGCAGAAATATCTGCCACGCTCTGCGGAGCATCAGCAGTTTTTTCTTCTGCTGCACGCGGCTGAGCCTGCTTTTCCTTGTGATCTTTATCACGGGATTTCTTGCCGTTTTTGCCACGGTTGTTACGGCCGCGACGACCGGTCTCTTCGGTCTCTTCCTGCGCAGGCAGGGTGGTGAGATCGCCATCCAGCCATTCGATCTTTTCACCGATCATTTTCTCGATAGCATCAAGATATTTGGTGTCAGCGGTGGTAATGATCGAGAATGCCTTGCCCGAGCGTCCGGCACGGCCGGTACGGCCGATGCGGTGGACATAATCTTCCGCATGGATCGGAATATCATAGTTGAACACATGGCTGACATCCGGAATATCCAGACCGCGGGCAGCCACATCAGAGGCTACCAGAAGCTGAAGATTACCGTCTTTAAAATTGCTCAGCATGGTCATGCGTGCGCGCTGATCCATATCGCCGTGAAGCGCACCGGCATTAAAGCCGTGCTTTACCAGCGAGCGGAACAGTTCTGACACATCCATTTTGCGATTGCAGAAAATGATCGCATTTTTCAGCTCATCGCCTTCAGCCTGAATGAGATCACGCAGCACTGCGCGCTTATCCCAAGGCTTCTTGGCCGACTTTACCAGACGCTGGGTCACAGTCTTTGCGGTTGTCGATGCTTTCGCAACTTCAACACGCGCCGGTGAATGCAGGAACTGCTCAGTCAGCTTGGTGATTTCTGCAGGCATAGTCGCCGAGAAAAACAGGGTCTGACGAGTGAACGGGATCAGCTTGCAGATACGCTCGATATCAGGGATGAAACCCATGTCCAGCATACGGTCTGCTTCGTCGATAACCAGAATTTCAACGCCGGTCAGCAACAGCT
>JAIRVW010000055.1 GCA_031253705.1 Brucellaceae bacterium | reverse complement strand
AATACCGTAAGTCGGCTTGGACAAAGCAATCCATACTGTCCCCACCGGCCCGTTCGGACCAGGCGGCACAATCAGCACCTTGTCATTATTACCCTGTTTGAAATTGATCTTCGGATTATAGGTGTAATTCGGATTGGTCGCGATACGCTCAACCGTCACAATACCAGAGGGTGATGGATTATCCGCCGAACCGATGGTTGAAGGATAAGCCACAACCAGCTTGCCGCTGGCATCATAGCCGCGCACCTGCTTGCGTCCTTTATCCGCAATAATCTTGGCAACCGGTGCGCGTTTTTGTTTGCCGAGATTAGGCACACGGATCACCTCACCCGGCTGGCGGAAACTGACGCCCGGATTAATCTCCTGCAGATAATTTTCGTCAATATGGAAACGCTCGCCCAGCATTTCGCGCGGCGAGACATAGGCCATTTCCGGCAATTTCGCTTTTTCAGCATAATCATTCGGCACAGAGGCCAGATAAAAACGCCCGACATCCGCATTGGTAATCGTATATTCGATAAAGGCAGGTCCGCCCGTTGCTTCCAGCTGGGCATTGAGCTGGTCTTCATCGGCAGGATTAATCGTGAGACCGGTCACTTCGAAATAGGAAGCCGCCGCCTTGTCCACATTGCTGCCGGCCTTGCCGTCGATCACACCCGGTGATGTACCGGCACGATCAAGTAATATCTGATAGGAAGCCATTTTGGTTTTAGCGCCCTGCCCTTTCGGCATGATCACCGATGGTGTCGGCGTTCCCTGCACACCGGAAGAAGTGTTTGGTTGTCCATAAGGGTCTTCGATGGCCGGACGATAATCATTATTATCCTGTGCGGGCGCAGTTCCGACATCCGGCAAAGCAGACCGGTCGATCGCTGCATTATTGGTTACATTACCACGCGGCGCTGCCGGAAAATAATCCAGACCGGCATTGTCAGGCACATTGGCAAAACCGTCATAAGGCGCACCGCCGTCAACAGGGCCGTTCAATGTCCAGTTATCATTATTATTCGGCTGCTGCACAGAGCGCTGCGGATATCCGCCCGGCTGTTCCTGAATGCGCAAAATCTTGCCGTGATTATCCATGGTCACCTGACGCCCTGAAGCATCAATATAGACCCGCACTTTATTGTCCTGAAAAATCACTTCGCCCGGATCATAGAGCTGCGCCATTAAAACCGGCTGTTCTTCAACAGGAGCAGCAGAAAACATACCCTGCGGTGCAGCAAAAGCGGCCGTTACAGTCAGACCCGTCAGTGCTGTGACAGACAGTCCGAAAGTAGTTTTCCGCCGAATTTCCCGCATTTTATGCATACCACACCCTTTAAAGCGCAAATCACTGTCTCTTAAGCCGGTTAACCGGTCAGACATGCTCTAATCTCAGATCAGGCCATTTTTATGGTTAATAAATTAACTGCAAATGAAGAAGATGCTCTCCTGCAGATATTTTTTATTACAAAACAAGGCGCCGCGGTCTTTCGACAGCGCCGCCTTGTTTTAAATGCTCATAGCTGATTTTATTTCAGAAAATCAGTTTTTGGATTTTGGCTGGAAAACCAGACTTTATTGTTTTGACTGGAAAACCAGCCGGTCTGATCCGGCAGAAATATCCACCACCGAGCCATCGAGGATTTCACCACC
Organism: Brucellaceae bacterium; assembly: GCA_031253705.1. GTDB lineage: Bacteria > Pseudomonadota > Alphaproteobacteria > Rhizobiales > Rhizobiaceae > Pseudochrobactrum. The sequence goes on along the minus strand of JAIRVW010000055.1, from coordinate 2,596 downwards.
GAGAATTTTCTCAGCCAGCGGATCCTGTACCTGTTTCTGGATCACCCGTTTCAGCGGACGGGCGCCATAAGCAGGATCATAGCCCTTATCAGCCAGCCAGTTACGGGCATCATCCTCAATATCCAGTGTGATCTTGCGATCCGTCAGCAGATTCTGCAGTCTGCCCAGCTGAATATCAACAATCGCACCCATTTCAGAGCGGCGCAGGCGATGGAACAGAATGATCTCATCCACACGGTTGAGGAATTCCGGACGGAAGGATGCGCGAACAACACCCATCACATCATCGCGGACACTGTCCACATCCTGATCCTCATTCAGTGCAACCAGATATTCCGCACCGAGATTGGAAGTCATAATGATCAGCGTATTGCGGAAATCCACCGTACGTCCCTGACCATCCGTCAGACGACCATCATCCAGCACCTGCAACAGCACGTTGAAGACATCCGGATGCGCCTTTTCAATCTCATCGAACAGGATCACCTGATACGGACGACGACGCACAGCCTCAGTCAGCACTCCGCCTTCTTCATAACCGACATAGCCCGGAGGGGCACCGATCAGACGGGCAACCGAATGTTTCTCCATGAATTCGGACATCTCACTCCGCACCATGGCTGTTTCATCGGAAAACAGGAATGTGGCCAATGCCTTGGTCAGCTCTGTTTTACCAACACCGGTTGGTCCTAAGAAGATGAACGAGCCGATCGGGCGGTTCGGATCCTGCAGACCGGCACGGGCACGACGCACCGCACGCGATACCGCCTGCACTGCTTCCCCCTGACCGATCACGCGTTTGCCGAGCTCATCTTCCATCCGCAGCAGTTTTTCCCGTTCGCCTTCGAGCATCCGGTCAACCGGAATACCTGTCCAGCGGGAAATGATCTGCGCAATATGATCCGGCGACACAGTTTCTTCCAGCATAGTGCCGGTGTTTTCCTGCGCTTCCGCATCACTCAGCTGTTTTTCCAGCTGCGGGATCGTACCATAAGCCAGCTCACCGGCTTTCTGGAATTCACCGGTACGCTGGGCAGTGGCCAGAGCATTGCGTGCTTCTTCAAGCTGTTTCTTCAGATCTGCGGCATGGCCGAGTTTCTGCTTTTCTGCCTGCCATTTGGCAGTCAGTTCAGCGGATTCTTCTTCCAGATCGGTCAGTTCTTTTTCAAGACGCTGCAACCGGTCTTTCGATGCCGTATCTGTTTCCAGCTTAAGTGCTTCACGCTCAATTTTGAGCTGCATGACACGGCGATCCATTTCATCCAGCTCTTCCGGCTTGGAATCCACCTGCATACGCAAACGCGCAGCCGCTTCATCCACAAGATCAATCGCCTTATCCGGCAGGAAGCGATCGGTGATATAACGGTTCGACAGAGTTGCAGCGGATACCAGAGCTGAGTCCGAGATCCGCACTTTATGGTGCTGCTCGTATTTCTCCTTCAGACCGCGCAGGATCGAAATCGTATCCTCAATGGTTGGCTCATTGACAAATACCGGCTGGAAACGACGGGCAAGCGCCGCATCTTTCTCAACATATTTGCGATACTCTTCCAGTGTCGTTGCACCAACACAATGCAGCTCACCCCGTGCCAGCGCAGGTTTGAGCAGATTGGATGCATCCATCGCACCATCAGACTTACCGGCACCGACCAGAGTATGCATTTCGTCGATGAACAGAATGATCTCACCGGCAGCGGCTTCAACTTCCGTCAGCACTGCTTTCAGACGCTCTTCAAATTCACCGCGATATTTCGCACCGGCAATCAGCGCGCCCATATCCAGCGCCATCAGACGCTTGTCTTTCAGCGATTCAGGCACATCACCATTGACGATACGCAGCGCCAAGCCTTCGGCAATCGCGGTTTTACCCACGCCCGGTTCACCGATCAGCACCGGATTATTTTTAGTACGGCGCGACAGAACCTGAATGGTGCGGCGGATTTCATCATCACGGCCGATCACCGGATCAAGCTTACCGGAACGTGCATCTTCGGTCAGATCGCGGGCATATTTTTTCAGCGCTTCGAAGTTGGCTTCGGCAGAAGCACTGTCGGCAGTCCGGCCTTTACGCATCTGATTAATCACCTCATTCAAAGCTTTGGCTGTTACACTGGCTTTCGACAGGATTTCATAGGTTTTCGCGCTTTTTTCCAGCGTGAAGGCGGTGAGCAATCGCTCAACCGTGACATAGCTGTCACCGGCTTTGGTGGCCAGTTCTTCCGCAGTAGTCAGGATTTTTGCGAGGGCTGATGACAGATAGAGCTGCCCGTTACCACCGGTTACTTTCGGCAGTGCAGCCAGGGCGCTCTGCACACCCAGTTTTACATCAGCAAGACGACCGCCCGCCCGTTCAATCAGGCCGGAAGCCAGACCTTCCTCATCATCCACCAGCACTTTCAGCAGATGTTCAGGAGCAAATTGCTGATTGTCAGAATTCAGCGCAAAGCTCTGCGCAGACTGGATAAAGCCCTGTACGCGCTCGCTGTATTTTTCAATATTCATAATGTCTCCTTTTCGCCTCCCGACCCTTAAAGGCACCGGAAGATCATGGGTGACGGCTCCCCCTTAAAGGCAGGAACCCGATAAGACAGATTTT
>JAIRVW010000015.1 GCA_031253705.1 Brucellaceae bacterium | reverse complement strand
GACAGCCGAAGCCCGCTGCAAATCCGCCAGAGAAACACCCTGCAACTCTGCATCCACGGCTTGTCTCAATGCAGCCGGTAATTCCATAGTCTTACCCCAATAAAAAACTCTGCTGCGCTCTAACACGCAGCAGAGTAATTTTAAACATCAACAATTGCGGCAATCAGCGCTCAAGAACCTGACGGATATCCACCAGATTGGAACGCACACGCAGAATATGGAAGCCCATTGTCGTCAGATGTGACGGTGTAAACCATGCATCCTGACGGCCGTTGGAAACGATTACCGGCTGCATATCCAAAGCCGAACGCAATTGCTGTTCCATCGTATCCCACAAACCATCGAGATGCTTTTCGGCCAGCACGGCTTTAAAGTCGGAATGGGTCGCGCGGATCAGCCCGTAATAGGCATAGAGCTGACCATAAGCGAACCAGAACCGGTCATCCGCGCGGGTATCAAACCAGCCCGCATGATAATTATCAGCACGGTCTTTCAGAATATCCGAAGTCGAGCCGAGATCACTGGCAATGCGGTCAACATACTGAATGAGATTATCCGCACGGGCATCAAAAGTTGCCTCGCATCGTTCAAGTCGCGCATTGAAGGCACGCAGTTCTTTAATTGCCGAGCGGTAATAGCTTGGCGTCGGTGTTTTCGGACCAAACGGGCTCAAGCCGAAATACCATGTGTCCTCGCGGAACTGCATATTCCCGCGGGCTTTCTGCAGATCATTGTCAATCTGCGATGTACCGCGCAGACGCCCCAGCGAGTCCACCAGCTCAATCGTTGTACGGCGCACTGCCGAATGCACGCCACGCTGGAACGAAGCCTTATTATCCAGAAACGGTGTTCTGTCCCAATCCAGTCCAAAGAACCCCATCTTATAGAATAGCATGGATGAAACCCATGCATTCTGGTTCACATTGAAATCCGTCAGTTCGGCAGTCACCTCAGCCAGAGCAGACGGCGCACAAACACGGGCTCCTGCCGGCTGTGAAAATGCCATTTGCGGCGCCGGTTGTGCTTCCGGCTGCGGCGCGGCAGGTTCCGGTGCAGTCGCAGCATTATCCGGATTTGCCGGTGCCGTTTCCGCAGGCGTTGCATTGATATCAGCCGGTGGTGTGGTAACTTCCGGTGCTGCAGGCGGCACTACAGCCTTAGCAGGAGCAACCGCCTCCCCCGGTGTCACGGCGCTCTGATAGGCATATTTCGCCGGATAGTCAGGGTCGAAGTTTGTCCAGACCTGCGTCTGCACCACGAAATACCCGTAAAGCCCTGCCCAGCCGATCACGACCACCGCAATAATGGTTTTCCACAAGAGGCTCAGGCCGCGATAGACACGCCACAGCGCACCAAGCGGCACCGCAATCAGCCGCAGCAGTCCTGCAATCATGCGCCCGATAAAAGCAAAGATATTTCCGATGATCTTCACGGCCTTGTCCTTTGTTTCCGTTCTTATCCGGCATGCTGATCAGCCTGAAACCGGACAAAACATTTTTCCCGTAAACCCTTGCATAGTTTCACAGAAATACGCAACAGCACCGGATTTTTAAATCTGCAAACAGCTTCTGTGACGCATCTTTCTGCTCAGCTCCGGCCGGTGCTCATTACAGGTCACAAACCTGCCGGAAGCCCGCAAGTAAATTAGCCATTACTGATTAGATATAAAACGCTTTCTCTGACATTCAACGAATGATTCTGAATTTAATTTTCAGCTTTAGCCTTGAAATTACTGCATATTATTTTTAGCCTGCCTCATTCCGACGTTAATTGTCGTGTTTGCGGATTCCATGATCACAAAACTGCTTGAAGACTCCGGACTTTGGTGCTTGTTTAGATTAAAGGGGCGGAACATGGCGCGCGGAATAAGGCTGCGGTTTTCTGTTCAAACTGCATAAAACAAACAACAGGGCAGTTTCGGGGAAGCGGGAATGCTCTGCTATAAATAAAGATAATCCGGTCAATGGAGATATTCATGCGTTTTCTGCCAGTGAAACATCTGTACCCAGCAAATCTGTCAATGGCGAAAAGCCGGACATCCGTTCTGACTCTCGCCTGCGCCGCAATGCTGGCCGGCACCGCCGGTGCAATGGCAGCAGAACCTGCATCCTGCTCAACAATCCGTTTCTCTGATGTCGGCTGGACAGATATTACTTCGACCACAGCAGTCGCGACTGAAATTCTCAAAGGCCTCGGCTATAAGACAGATATCAAAATCCTGTCCGTTCCGGTGACTTATGCCTCTCTGAGCAAAAAAGACATTGATGTGTTCCTCGGTTTCTGGAACCCGTCCATGGCGGCCGATCTCCAGCCTTATCTGGACGATAAGAGTGTTATCACCCTGCGCACCAATCTGACCGGTGCCAAATATACGCTAGCAGTGCCTGCCTTTGCCTATGATGAAGGCCTGAAAAGCTTTGCCGATATCGCTAAATTCAAAGATCAGCTCGGCAATAAAATCTACGGCATTGAGCCGGGCAATGACGGCAACCGCCTGATCCTTGATATGATCTCCAAAGGCGCTTTTGATCTCAAAGGCTTTGAACTGGCAGAATCCTCCGAACAGGGCATGCTGGCACAGGTTGCCAAAGATATTAAATCCAAAAAGCCTGTTGTTTTCCTCGGCTGGGAACCGCATCCGATGAATTCCCGTTTCGACATGCGCTATCTTGAAGGCGGCGATGAATTCTTCGGCCCGAACCTCGGCGGCGCAACAGTCGAAACCAATGTCTGGAACGGCTATACCGAACAATGCCCGAATGTCGGCAAGTTCCTGACCAATCTGGAATTTACGCTCGATATGGAAAACCAAATCATGGGCAAAATCCTTGATGACGGTGAAGATCCGGCCAAAGCTGCAACCGCATGGATTAAAGCCAATCCGGATGCGCTGACCCCATGGCTGAAAGATGTCACTACCTTTGACGGTAAAGACGGCCTTGCAGCTGTTAAACAGTCTTTCGGTCTCTGATCATTTTAAAAAACTGCTGTCATGCCTGCGCATGACAGCAGATGCTGATTT
>JAIRVW010000429.1 GCA_031253705.1 Brucellaceae bacterium | reverse complement strand
GCTGCAAAACGAACCGGCGTGCACGCCCCCGCGCGTCGTCACATTTTCTGTCTGCACATATCCGTCAGACATCTGTTTTCTGCAAGGAAACCATCTATGAAAACGATTTTTACTCCTCTTTGCGCCACTGCACTGCTCATCGGTGCTGCCGGTCTGGCACAGGCGCACACCACCCTTGAAACAGCACAGGCGAGCGCCGGAAGCTCCTATAAAGCTGTTCTCAAAATCCCGCATGGCTGCGAAGGTGCGGCCACAACGCAGGTGACTGTTCAGCTGCCGGAAGGTTTTATCTCCGCACAGCCGCAGCTGAAAGCGGGCTGGGACATTGAAACCGTCAAATCCGACTATCATCACAGCTACAAATTATACGGCAAAGATGTAAAAAGCGGCGTGACAGAAATCACCTGGAAAGGCGGCAAGCTGCCGGGCGATTTCTATGACGAATTTGCTTTTGTCGGCAAACTCGCCTCTTTCGACAAGGACACAACATTGTCCTTCCCGACCGTGCAGACCTGCGAAAACGGCAAGACCGAAAACTGGACAGACATTGCCAAAGACGGTCAAAACCCGCATGACCTGAAAAACCCTGCACCGCAGCTGCTCGTCACTGCCGCTGCCGCAGAACAGACAGGCCATGGCGACCATAATATGCATGGTGACAAAGCCGCTGATGCTGCCACCATCGGTGACCTCTCGATCACGGAAGCACACAGCGTTGCCACCATTCCGAATGCCCGCGTGGCAGCCGGTTATATTGTGATCACCAATAACGGCAAAGAAGATGACCGTCTGATCGGCGGGAAGACCGATGCCGCAGGCAAGGTTGAAATTCATGAAATGTCCATGAAGGACAATGTCATGAAAATGCGTAAGCTGAGCGAGCCTCTGACCATTCCTGCAGGCCAGACTGTGACTTTGTCGCCGGATGGTTTCCACATCATGTTCATGGATCTGGCCAAGCCTTTCAAAGAAGGCGAAACAGTCAATGTTGAGCTGGAATTTGAAAAAGCCGGAAAGGTTAATTTACCGTTTCACGTGAATCCGGCCAGTGGTTCCGCCGGTAAAGCCAATCCGCACAGCCACCATTAAGCGCTGATTCTGACGCCGCGTCTCACTGAGAACCTGCAATACAGTGTTTTGTGTGAGGCGCGACGTCGCAGACATGTCATGATCCGGCCGGAATGCGGTGCAATCCGGCCTCCTGCGACAATCACGCAAAAGCGCTACGGATTCATATAGATAGCCTGAGTTTCCGGAATTATAATATGAGTAAAATACTCTGGAATTATTCTAAGCTATTGAATTAAGAACATTTTTCTAAAAAATCTACGCAAATTAGGTTTGACAATATGCCGTTTTCACCGGCATATTCCACCCGTCAGAGCACGAGGGAAGCACTTCCCGCTCATGGCAATAAATTCAACCTTTGATGTTTGGGCCTTGAACCCGCTCTATTGGAGGACCCTATGTTTGGTCAGGCACTCTGCCGCCCGCGGGCGGTATTATCGTCGCGCCCCCAGCCGCGACGCATATTCATAACATTCTCGCGTCCTTTACCGACAGGATGCCGCCCATGAATATGCAGGTCAGAAATCTCTTTGAATCATCCGGCCATTATTTTGAGCGTCAGGCGGAAAAACTGGTGCTTGAAGGCTATCGCCACTGGACGTCCGGCTTTGAGACCGGATCGGTTATTCCGTGGGAAATGGCGTGGACAATTTATACGCAGGAACTGGGGCTTGATAAAGCCAAGCGGGCTTTGACCGAACTGTCCCATTTCATCCGCACCCTGCATTTTTGCGCAGCTTGCCAGCTCAAAGCCTTTCCTTATGGTTCCATGCATATCTGCCGTGAGGAATGCCTGCTGATGGGGCTGATCTCCGCCATGCAAAACGGTGACGACACAACCCGTGATGTCTGCCTTGAAGCATTGGTGACTGACAGCCGGATCGCCGAGGTCAAAAAGGCAGCGCAGGATTATGCGCAGACCATGGCAGAACTGGATCAGGTGTTGCTGCCGATCCCGCATTATGCCGTTGCCTGTGTTCTCTCACCGGCAGGGCACAAAACTTTTCACTGATATGAAGCGCTGAACAGGCCTCCATAACTTTACCATGATTTCAGCCCAGAGACGTGAGCGAAGCGCTCCGGCAAGACGGGCAAAACCGACAGGACTAAAAGACGATGAACGCAAAAACCGAAAAGCGCTTAGGCATTATGGCTGCATTTCTGCTGACTGCAGCAATGTTTGTTGCTCCGAACCCGATCCAGCAGCAGCAGAAATTTCACTTTCTCAGCATGACAGAAGAAGCCGTGAAGAATGTACCTGATCTGGTCGTTGTGGCACAGAACAGCCTGAGCGGTGCAGCTGTCCGCTAATCTCTGTTTTATTATTTATTTTTAGAATTTACCGCTGTCCTCCCAAGACAACGCAAAGCCGCGCTAAGTCTGAGCATTTTCCGAACCCAAACCGGTTACCCGTGTTGGCCCGGAAATGCTTGAAGCGCGGCTTTAAATTTTCATACCTCGTCAGGCCTGCACAACGATAGGTGCTTTGCCCTGTACGCGGTCATAAAGATCAATAATGTCCTGATTCATCAGACGCACGCAGCCGGAAGACATCGCCTGCCCGATTGACCACCATTCCGGATTACCGTGAATACGATAGCCCGTATCCACGCCATTACGGAAAATATAGAAGGCGCGTGCGCCCAGCGGATTGGTCGGCCCCGGCTCCTGCCCGTTACGGTATTTTTCCAGTTCCGGCTGACGTTTGATCATTTCCGGCGGCGGTGTCCAGCGCGGCCATTGTTTCTTATACTGCACATTGGCGCGGCCTGACCATTCAAAGCCTGCACGGCCGACACCGATGCCATAGCGCATCGCCTCACCGCCCGGCAGCACCAGATAGAGGAAACGCTCGTTCAGACGCACAACAATTGTACCCGGTGCCTCTCCGGTCGGATCAGGCACAATCTGGCGGCGAAACTGTTTCGGAACTTTTTCATAAGGAATAGCAGGCAGAGAATAACCGTTCTCATGCACCGCCGCATACATCACCTCATTGCTGGTGACGCCTTTATCGACGCTGATTTGCGGGCGCATGACGCTATTGGTCGATGACATATCAATATCGGGCTGGAACGCCGACATATCCAGAGACTGAGAACATCCCGCCAGACCAAAGGCACCTATGCCGGTCAGAAAGATGCGACGGTTCAGCTTGTCACTCTTTGTCATGATAAATCCGCACTTCAAATCCTGTTCAGGGAACGGATTGTGCGCCCGCATGGTTGAAATTCCATTAATCCCGAGCCGGTGCGGTTTACTATAATGCAAAAACAAAAGGCCGGAGCGTCCCCGCACCGGCCTTTCTCGGTTCATAACGGTATGACAACCGCTTAATAGTCCTTTTCGTAGAACACACCCATGCCGGAATCACCATTGCTGCTGACAGAGCCTTTGGCCTTCAGATTGCGGGTAATATCCAGATTGATCGTTCCTTTGGTGCCGTCAACGCCGCTGGCTTCCACGCCGAGATAGATATTATCGCGGATATAACTGCCGGCACGGACCGCTGCATTACCTTTGCTGTCGGTCACAACATCCAGATCATCCAGCCCCACACCCTGACGCAAAGCGCCCAGCAGATTGGCATTCTTACCACCTGCCAGTTCAGCCGCAGCTGCAGCCAGCTGTGCAATCTGGAAAGCCGACAATTCGGAGATCGAGCGCTTGAAGATCAGGCGCGCCAGAACTTCATCCTGCGGCAATTCCGGTTCCGAGGAGAATTTAATATCCGGATTATCCACGGTGCCCTGTACCGTTACCAGCACTGTGATATCGCCGCCGTCTGTACGGGCAACGAAATAGAGCTGCGGGTTCATATCACCGATCAGCGTGACACGACCTTCATCAAAGGTCACACGCTGGGTCAGAATATCCAGACGACCGCGCAGCAGTTCAAAACCGCCAACGGGACGCACATTTGTTACAGGACCGGTCAGACGGACAGCACCGCCCAGTTCCGTATCAAGACCGCGACCACGCACAAAAATCTGGTTCGGTGCAATCACACGCACATCCAGCTGCGGTACGCTCGGACGCGATGACGGTACAGGCGCAGAGCCTTTGGCACGGGTTTCAACCTTGGCGCGCTGCAATGTCATCAGCACAGACCCCGGAGTGTTGGTATGGCGCACATCAATATTGGAGCCGCCGCCGCCCATGCTTTCCGGTATGGTGATTTCCGCACGTTCAATTTCAATCTTACCGGCAATCAGCGGATCGCGCAGCAACGGACCGGTAATAGTCAGACCGCCGTCAATGGTTGCCACCACCATGGAACCGTCCGCATAACGTGCCTTGTTAAAATTGATCCGCAGATCGGCAGGCAGGTTCTGCGCGGTATTGATCGACACAGTACCATCCGCACTGATCGAACCGCCGGTAGACAGGGCAGCACTGGCATTGCGCAGACGAATAGTCTGGCCTTCCATGCTGCCGTTGATGGTAATATTGTTCAGGCGGATATTGGTTTCCGGATCCACCATCTGCGCACCGCTCGTCGAGAACATGCCGCGGATTTGCGGGTTATCGAAAGCGCCGCTGACATTGGCAGTCAGTGCCAGTGTACCGGTTGCCTGTGCACCGCGGTCGGACAGGAAGCGGTTGGCAAGTGCCAGCGGAATCTGTCCTGTGACATCGATGCCCAGTCCGCTGCCGGCCAAAGGCACGCGTCCCTGTGCGGTTACGCTCAGATTTTGCGGCCCATCAATTGCCAGCGAATTGATATTGACGATCTTGTCACCGTAGCGACCGGCCGCTTTAAGGTTCAGCGGGGCAAGACCGGTTTCAGCCAGCGGCTTTGCCGTCAGCGAGCGTCCGCTGAGATTGAATTCGGCAGCCGGATTGGTCAGCGCACCGGTGACTTTCGCTGTACCGGTAACATTACCGCCAAGTCTCTGATCTTTCACCGCGCCGTTCAGCAGCGCCAGCGGCAGATTGGCCAGCTCGACATTCACATCCAGCGTACCGGCAGACTTATCTGTGCCCAGCGGCACAAAACCATTAATCCGTGTATCCAGACCGTTACCGCCGGTAATGCGGCTGTCAACTTTCAGACGGTTCTGGCTCGACGTACCTTTCGCCGTTGCATTCAGCGCACCAATGCCCAGCTCACGGGTCTGGCGGGCAATCACATCGCGGGCAGTCAGGTCGAAATTCACATCAGGCTGGTTGCGTGAACCGGTGACTTTGGCCTGACCGTTGATCACACCGCCAAGTCCCAGATCCGGCTGAATGCTGTTTGCCACATTAAGCGGCAGATTATCCAGTCTCACATCCAGATTGAAACGATCTGCCAGAGCACCGTTGAGGCTCAGACGGCCGCTGCCGACCTGCATGATAATATTGTTAAAGCTGACATCGCTGCCCTTCAGCGCCAGAGAGGCAGGCTGTGCCAGCTTGGTCAGCATTGTGCCCTGACGCAGTTCCGCATCTGCAAGCGACAACAGCAGACCGCCGTCCTGCGGCTCCAGAGCACCATCAACTTTAACTTTGGTGCCGATTTTCAGGTCGGTCGCAGCCTGAAACACTGTTTTGCTGCCATTGGCCTGCGCATTGACATCAACACTGTTGATTTCAAACGAACCCGCACGGATTGTCTCGGCTTTGATCGTACCGTCAACCACAGGCACATTGAACAGATCAGCCAGTGTCGCATTAACAGCGGCCTGACCAATGACATTATCCTCAACCTTCAGGTTACGGATATCTGCTTTGACAACGGCATTCTGACGGTCACCTTCATGGGACAGATCAATATCGGCATTAATGCTGCCGCTTGCCTTGGCAAGGAACAATGCAGCCGCGGTCGATACATCCGGCGCATCCACTTTAAGACGACCGGCAATACGGTTTTTCTCACCAATATTCAAATCACCGCTGACGTGCATACCGCCTGCAACAAAGCTCAGCGCATTCAGACGTTTGCCCTGCTCATCCAGAGCCACAGTACCGGCAAGATCCAGTTTCTCACCGCCGAGGAAGGCGCCACCGGAGAACTGACCGTTCAGGGACGGAGCGAGTTTCGGATCGGAACCGTCGAGCATGGCGTTGAAGTCCAGCAGACCATCATTCAGCTTGCGGCCTTCCAGTGAACCGGAAGCAATGGCTGCACGGGCAGCCAGCGCAATACGGCTGTCTGTACCACGGGCGCTGGCTTTCAGAGACAGCGGACCTGAGGCTTTATCCGACAGGTCGGCAATATCGCCAAGCTCTACGCCCAGATCGAAATCAGCCGTTTTACTGGAGAACGTACCATTGGCTGTGATGGCATTGGCATCATTGCCAACACGGAACTGACGGGCAGCGAAACCGCTCTCCGTGCGTGCCAGCCCGCCGCTCAGCTTAGAACGGCCATTGATAATGCGGTCGGCAATATCCTCACCGGTTTTGATATTGTCAGCTGTACCATCCAGTGTCAGATCAAAACCGCCGGTCAGCATTGCAATTGTACCATTGGCATTCAGATCGATACTGCCCGCAAGAGAACGGTCAGCCAGCGCCGAAAACGGCACCAGACTGTCTGCCTGCAGAGCTATATCACCGGCATAAATGAACTTGTCGATTGTACCTTTGAGAGCAGCACTCAAACCATTACCGGTGAGCTGCAGTTTCTCCAGTTGCACCGGCATGCCTGCACGCCACTGGCCGAGAACAGCCAGATCAAAGCGGTCACCCAGCGCCTGTGCAATTTCAGGCTGCTTCGCATTAATACCGGTGACATTACCGGTAATATTGAAACCGACATGGCGGTTCTGCGCATCCTGCAGATTTTCTGCGGCACCGCCCATATCCAGCATAGTCTGCTGTGCGGAGAAGTCTCCGGCCTGCAGTCCTTGAACCAGCAGCTTACCTGTCCAGTCATTGGACTGGCGATTACCGTAATCCAGTGTCAGGCGGGCAGAGGCCAGCGATGTCTCGCCGCCGCTGACAGGCAGGAGCACGCGGCCTTTTTCCTGATCGGCAATCAGCGCATCGAGATTAAGACGCGTCAGGAAGCCGTCACTGGCCGTTTCCGCCTTAGCCTGAACCTGCAGAGCAGCATTGGACAGGTTGAAATTATCCAGACGGAAGCCACCACTGTCCTTAATCAGACCATTGGCAGCAAGGCTCGATGTCGCGCCAAAGAAATCGCGGAATTTTTCCGGAATAAGGGCTGCAATCGGGCCTTTAACATCAGCGTTAAAGACGCGACCGGAGATCGCACCGCTTGCATCGCGGTTCAGTGTCAAAAGACCGGTCAGAATACGCTGGCTGTCGGCATCGAGTTTCAGATCAATTTTCAGATCATCCAGCTTGCCTGCGCCGCTCAGGCTCAGTTCAACCGGCGGCTTACCTTCAATATTCAAAAGGTTAGCAGCAATACCATTGGCCGGTTCACTTAAGCGCACATCCAGATCAAGCTTCTGATCGGCATTGGCATAATCTGCTTTCAGCTTGATCGTGCCGCCCGGACCATCGAGACGCTTCATATCAAACAGCGACTGCAGCGAACCGTCCTGAAGGGTCAGGTTTCCTTTCAGCGCGACTTCTGATTCAAGACCAAAAACCGGCTGACCGAATTTCAGACGCTCAATATTCAGCTCGCCAAGCAAAACGGCCAGCGGCAGTTCCGGCAAAGCAAAACCGCCTGCTTCCGGTGACGGCAGGCTTTCATCCGGCAAAGGTGTGCGGATCAGTTCAACCTGTTTGGCAGACAGCGTATCAACACTCAGACGGCCGCGCAGCAGCGCCAAACGGCTCCAGACCAGCTGTGCATCTTTAATACGCAGCCAGACGCCTTCACGGTCAGCAACAGTGATCGAGCCGACTTTGGCTTCAGACGACAAAACGCCTTCAATGCCGGAAATGCTGATCTTGCGGTTCGGGCCGGACAGTTTTTCTTCAACAAAGGACAGGAAATAGGACTTTTCTTCCTCAGCTTCCTGCGCCGAGACAGGATTATCCGTCTGCGCTGTCTGCGTACCGGATACAGCCGGATTGCTCTGGCCGGTAGCAGGCGTCGTGACACCCGCCGCGCCCTGTGGCAGCAGCGATGCCCCGATATAAATACCGAGCGGCAGGATGATGAAGAAAGTGGCTACGAAAGCGAGAAAACGGTTCAAAACGCCTGTCCTATGCCGACATAGAATGCAAAACTTGAGTCACCTTTGCTGCGATTAAGCGGCACGGCAACATCGAAACGGATTGGTCCGAGGCTGGTATCATAACGCAAGCCCGCACCTGCCCCCAAACGCAAATTCTCCGCAAAGTCGGGATAAGTTTCTTCCCCGACATATCCTCCGTCAACAAATCCGACCACACCGATACTATCGGTAACCTTGGTACGTACCTCTCCCGACATTTCCACCAGCGAGCGACCGCCGATCACCAGATCACCCGGCTTATTCACGCCGATACTGCGATATGCATAACCACGGACAGAACCGCCGCCACCGGCAAAGAAGACTTTATCCGGCGGAAGATCACTCATATCCGCACCGACAATCGAGCCGACTTTCACACGACCGGCAAGGACAACGCGGTTCTCCGCACCGAGACCGTAATAACCACGGCCTTCAGCGGTGAATTTGGTCGAGAAGCTGCCGTTTTTGAGTTCATAGAACGGTTCCACCACGCCCTCGGCATAATAGCCGGATGTGGCATTGGTTTTATTATCGCGCTTATCCAACAAAATGCCGCCCAGCATCCCCACAGTGAAGAACTGGCGCTTGCCGTAATAATCATCCTCAAACTGCGCACGGGACACATTGGCAAACACACGTCCGCTCAGGTCTTCATTGAAGATATGCGTAAAACCGGCCTGACCGTTCACCGAGGTTTCGGTATAATTGTCCAGCACTTCGCGTTTACCGGTCAGCGAGGAGACAAAATCCGTATCCGGTGTGAACACACCCGGTTTGGTGAATGTGGTGCCGAGCACATAAGTAAAGTTCTTCGGATCATAGGAACTGTCCTGCGAGCCGCCGATACCGCTGACTTTGGCATCAAAACGCAGACGCTCCGCCTTACCGAACAGATTGCGGTGCATCCAGAAGGCTTCCACCCCTGCACCATCCAGTGTCGAGTAATTCGCACCGACACCGAAACGGCGCGGCTTACGTTCCTGCACCACCAGATCCAGCGGCAAAGTCCCGTCGCGTTCAATTTCCTGCGCTTCCTGAATTGTCGTTGAGCGGAAAACGTCCAGACGCGCCAAGCGGCGGCGTGTACGCTCAAGATCATCCGGATCATAGCGTTTGCCCGGCTTCAGGTCAGCCATATAGGCCACGAATTCCGGATCCATGCGTGCTGTACCCTGCACCCGCACAGGACCATAATGCGCAACCTGCCCCGGTTCCAGCGTGATATCTGCACTGACCGTATTGCCGGCATGATCGGCAACAACATCTTCCTTAGTAATTTTTGCCTTGGCATAACCCTGCCGGCGCCAGGCTTCGACAGCCAGTCGCTCAGCTTTAAGGATCGTGCCGGATTTCGCCAGTTCGCCGCTTTTGAAACCGGCTTTTTCCGGAGTCATCAGCTTATTGCGGCGATCTTCCACCGGCGGTGCCAGTTCATTAATGCTGGCACGAGCAAACAGGAATTGCGGCCCCGGATCAACACTGATGGTAATTTTGGAATTATCCGGCAATTGCGTATCGGCAGGCAGGTCTGCGGCTTCCTGACCATCAACTTTAATGCTGATCGTACCGCCGTAACGGCCTTCGCCGTAAAGCGCCATCAGCAAACGTCGATAATCACCACGCGCTTTGGCAAGCAGACCGCCGGAACCCGACGCCGC
>JAIRVW010000409.1 GCA_031253705.1 Brucellaceae bacterium | reverse complement strand
CATTTCATAGCCGTCAGGATGAGAGATCGACTTTATATATTTATGACCTATATTTATTTTTAGAATGGATGTGACAGAAGTAAAAAACTCGTTGTAGATATCGCAAATAATCATAATTGTTTTAATGGCGATATTGATAATATTATTAAAGTTACTTGCCTTTTGAAATGATGATATCCACGACAACCGGTAGAGCAAATAATCAGCGATTGCCTGTCTTCCTTTGTTATATGGGGGCTTGTTCTTATAAACATTTTTTATTGTTTTTTCATGTTTTGAACATTCTTCATTATAAGCAATCTCGTTAGCCAATGTCGCACTCACCACCAAACTGCCATTAGAATTATACTGCATATTATAACCGATAAAATCGATCCCGCTTTTAAAATTTTCTTGCGAGGTCGTTAGGTTAAATGTTCCAGCGGGGCTCTTTCCAAATGCGGAAAACAAGGCATGTTTAGCGGCATCCAATTTCATATCCGTTTTTGCCATGACAAAGATATCGTCAACGAATATTACTACTCGCACGCTTGATGGTAGTGCTAACTTTATCATGCCAGTTAAGAAAGCTGCGATAATTGGACTGCACGCTGATCCTTGAGGAAGCCCCGTCTGGCATCCAGAGATATGTGTATTCCCTATATAGCCAGCGCATATCAATTCACTGGTACTAGCAATGGTATCCTTGGTACTCTTTCCTCCTGTTTTGGACTTTATATTCAATGTGATTGGCATCACGACATAGTCGATAACGTCCTTGGGCAAGGGGAGCAGACTATAAAGTTCTTCTCGTTTAAAGCTGCCGAAGAAGTTGGTAACATCAAGGCGTGCCACATGATGAAAGCCTTCACTCTCATTTTTAAGAATGTGATCAATTGCGTCGTCACGCCCACGACCTGCTACATCGAATTGATAAGGCTTCGGCTTGAAAACGACTGAGATCACTCGCTTGACCATATATTGTGCGGCGCGATGTAGTGGGCCAAACTCCATTATAGGGCGCGTTCCTGACTTACCCTTTTTAGGCTTGTCCCACGTCAATACAGTTTCATCGATAGGCTGAAATACAGAAAGTTGAGTAGCTAGCGCCTTATAAGCACTGAGACAAAGACGCTCACCCTGATCAAGTTTTTTTGCCTGTTCGACCATCGCGATCAACTTGCATGCCGGAGTACTCAGATAGTTTTTAACGGCCAAGGAGAATTGCGTAGCATCTGCTTTGTGTTTTTGAAGTAGCGTGAAAAGCTTTAATTCACGCTTTTTACATTTCGTGCTGATCTCTGCCGAAGTTGCTTTGTCGTATGACTGCCCTTCTGGTGAGGGGGGGGAGAATACGCCATCGTGCTTTACAAAACTCAAGGATTGATCCATCACACTCGTATTCCTACCCGCTGTCCACTCTAAAACTCTGAAACCGAAATTGGTTAAAGCGCCCCGTCTTCGGAACGAGCGATAAATGCTTGTAGTTCTGAAAGCCGGTAACGGTTTCTTCCTCCAAGCTTGAATGCTTCAGGGCCGGTTTTGAGTTTACGCCAACGAGTTAATGTTGACACACTGACACCGAGGAGTGTCGCAGCATCTTTCTGCAACACGAGAGGATCAGCAAATGCTTTGCTTGTGCCGTCAAGCACACTAGCATTAATCCGCTCAATTAAATCTAAGGGGTTGGTCGCCACAGTGCGCATCCTTTAATATTAGGTGCGCGATGAACCATTAAACGCGCACGAATTATATCCGTGCTACGTGCGGAGGAACTACCGCTCTACTGTCCGATGGATTGTGACGAAGCGTTTAAAGGCTAGTGCAATTACGTGCAATAAGTCAAGCAATCTCTTCCAATTGTATGAAAAGTGCACCAGAACACTTCATTCAAGCGCCCGATTTAAATCAATTTTAGGGTTGTTTTACCTCGATCGCATCATGAGTGTAATCGTAATATGGTGCTATAAAACTCTCATTGAGGTCTCAATGTGTGTTGATCAATGGTCACAGCATTGGTATACAATGAAACTTATGAGGTAGTCTAAGTTGCTGATATTGTTGGTGTGAATGGTGCAGGCATGGTTTCCCGCTTGGCTCCACCAAAACAAAATCACCATTTATTTAAATGAAATATGGCGCAGGCAGGCGATTTGTCATGGTTGCGCGTATCTGCTTACAGACTTGCGCGATGATTCCGGATGAAGATTGCTGAGATAGTACAGCACAAAAAAATCCCGCCGTTTGGCGGGATTTTGTGTATCAGGCTGCAATTTTGCGGCGCGTGAACGGACCGTGCGGAATTTCCGGCGGTGCGAAGCTTTCCGCAGAAGCGCGATCCCAGCGGCTGTACCAGTCAGACAGTTCCTCAATTTCAGGACCGGAGACCAGAAAGCCGTTTGGCAGATACGGATAGACTTCATTACCGTCGAGGAATTCATTGTCCTTTTGACGGAACATGAAGTGGTAAGGCATGAAGTCACGCGGATCGCTGAGGCCCGCTGCACCGGCAAGCTCACCCAGAGCATGCATGGTATTGCGGTGGAAGCGCGCTACGCGGTTGCTCTTGTCACCCACATCAATCGCACGCTGGCGCAGCTGATCCTGCGTGGCAATGCCGACAGGGCAGGTATTGGTATGGCAGGACTGCGCCTGAATGCAGCCGACAGCGAACATAAAGCCGCGTGCCGAGTTACACCAGTCAGCGCCCAGAGCGAAGGTACGGGCAATATCAAAGGCCGAGACGATTTTACCTGCCGCACCGATTTTGATTTCATGACGGATGCCCGCGCCGCGCAATGTATTATGCACAAAGGTCAGGCCTTCGAGCATTGGCATACCAACGCGGTTGGCAAATTCCAGCGGTGCCGCACCGGTGCCGCCTTCTTTACCGTCAACAACGATAAAGTCCGGATAAATGCCGGTTTTCAGCATGGCCTTGACCATCGACATGAATTCGCGGCGATGACCGATGCAGAGCTTGAAGCCGACAGGTTTGCCGCCGGAGAGCTCACGCAGCTTGCCGATAAACTCCATCATGCCGATCGGCGTGGAGAAGGTGTTATGGGCAGGCGGGGAGATGCAGTCTTTGCCCATCGGAATACCGCGGGCTTCGGCGATCTCCGGAGAGATTTTCTTGGCTGGCAGCATGCCGCCATGGCCTGGTTTGGCGCCCTGACTGATTTTCAGCTCGATCATTTTCACCTGAGGATCGGCAGCCTGAACCGCAAATTTCTCCGGTGAGAATGTACCGTCATCATTACGGCAGCCGAAATAGCCGGATGCAACTTGATAAATCAGATCGCCGCCGCCTTCGCGGTGGTAACGGCTGATACTGCCTTCGCCGGTATCATGCGCGAAATTACCAATCTTCGCGCCTTTGTTCAAAGCGAGAATGGCATTGGCGGAAAGTGCACCAAAGCTCATGGCTGAAATATTCTAAAGGCTGGCATCATAAGGCTGTTTACAGGCCGAGCCGCCGATATGGACGCGGAAATCCGTGTCTTTGATGACCATCGGCACGGCAGAGTGCGTGAGCCATGCATAGCCGGAACTATAGACATTCTCGATTGTACCGAACGGACGTTTATCTTCAACGCCTTTGGCGCGCTGATAAACAAGGCCGCGAATCTCTCTGCTGAAAGGTTCTTCGTCGCGGTCGCCTTCAATAATATACTGGCGCAGTTCCGGACGGATGCTTTCAAGGATAAAGCGCATATGGCCGATAATCGGATAGTTGCGCAGGATCGCGTGTCTGGACTGGAAAATATCATAAACGCCAAGGCCGAGCAGGGAGCTCGAAATGGCAGTTATGATAAGAAGCCATTCGCTGTAATAGACAGCCCCGATGAACGAGGCAATTGTCAGAAGCGCGACGCCTGTGAAAACCGCATAACGCTGATAAGAGAGCATGAGTGTCACCATCTTTATATGATCCGGAATGGGCCGTTCTCTTAAAAAAGAGTCGGTTAACCGGCCGGTTGGCGTCTCCTTAGCCCACCCGTTCCGTGATTGCGAGAGGGTTTATCGTTTCGCACTATGACGATTGAACGAAAATTCTGTGCAATTAATCGTGATTTCGGCAGCAAAGCGGTCATTTTCCGGTGAAATCGGGGTTTGAGAGCTGTTTATGGTGCGTCTTTAAGACCTGTCTGAGGCTTGGTCTGTAGTCTTAGTCCGAAGGTCTGATGGTACCTGAAACAGATGCCGTGATCTGCATGTTTCATATATCAGCTATGCATCGCCGCCCGTTAAAGAGGAAGAGGGCGGGCGGAAATATTGTTTCTGTCGGGGAATATGGCGCTTTATCTTTTTAAGTTGCTGAAAATATTTAAAAATTTTGAAGGTATGCGGCGATAAAGAGCCTGATTTAAGGCTCAGGTGAGTGATCACAAATCGGTTTTGGAAGGAACTTATTAACCTTCATTTTTTATTACTTTGTGGACAGAACTCAGTAGCGTATTTTTTGGTTTTTCAGGTCCATGCGTATTCCCCGATCCAATTTCTCCATAGCAACGTCTGACCGCTTCGCGGCTTCCGCTGACATGCGTGAACCGGTATCCCCGTCGCATGAAGCGCAAAGCTATGAACAGACTGCTGCTGGCTCCCCTTTTTCCGAGACACAGGTTTCTCAGGCAGAATCAGAATTTGCAGACACCATGCCTGCGGCTCCGCTCAGCTATGCGCCGGCAGTGGTGACTGAAATCGCATCTGCCGAGCCTGTGTCCGCTATCCCGTCATACCCGCTTAGGAGTAAGCAGATGAGCAACAATTTTGCGGTTAAACATTGGATGGATCAGGACCGGTCTGTTCATGCTGAGGAACAGACCGCTGCTGCTGCACAGCCAGTCGCGCAGGAAACTGTTGCTGCGGCAGTTGCACCGCAGGCATCCGCTGCACAGGTTCATCCGAAACCTGCCAATCCGACAATGATCATGACCAGTCCGCATGTGGCCTATCAGGGACTGTCTGTACGTGAGCAATTCGGCTCCGACGAGAAAGTCTGGAAAAATGCTTTTGCACTGGCTGAAAATGTCCGTTTTACCCGCACGCCTGAAAATGAATTGATGC
>JAIRVW010000375.1 GCA_031253705.1 Brucellaceae bacterium | reverse complement strand
CCGCACCATAATCACCGTTGCGAAATTCAGGGATGATCGCATTTTGAATAATGATCGCTGACAGCGCATCCGTTACAGTGCCTTCCAGCCCGTAACCGACCTCAATGCGCACTTTACGTTCATTGGGGGCAACCAGCAGCAATATGCCGTTATTTTCGCTCTTCTGGCCGATTGCCCATGCGCGATAAAGCCGGTTGGCATAGGTCTCAATATCCATGCCATTGAGGCTCGGAACCGTTGCCACTACAATCTGATCAGAGGATTCTTTTTCATAAGCGCTGAGTTTGGCAATCAGTTCCCGCTGCTGCGTAAAAGACAGCACACCCGCCGCATCAACCACACGGTCAGTTAAAGCAATCGCCGGTTTATCCGTGCTTTGGGCATAGGCAAGATTTGCAAATGCCAGCAGCACCACCGCCAGAAGCATTTTCAGAGTAAACCGGAAAGCAGCTTGTTCCGGAAGAATGCGGACAAGAATCATACCACTATCCTGAAATTTCCCATTTCCTGAACTTGACTGAAAACAGAACGGGCAGGATTACTCCTGCCCGCTTTGATCAGTTGAACTGGACTTTAGGAGCGGCCTGCGAGGCCGGATCAATGGTGAAAGTCGGCATCGGCTCATTATTCCAAAACCACAATGTCTTCCACAACATGGTCGGCATGGTCTTCAGGCCGGTATTATAAACGCGCACCGCTTCAATATAATCGCGGCGTGCCACAGCAATACGGTTTTCAGTGCCTTCCAGCTGTGACTGCAGAGCGAGAAAGTTCTGATTGGCTTTCAGATCAGGATATTTCTCAACCACAACCATCAAACGAGACAAAGCGCTGCTCAGATTAGCCTGATTTTCCTGAAACTGTTTGAACATCTCAGGATTATTCAGCATTTCCGGCGAAATCTGTGTCTGGGTTGCCTTGGAGCGGGCTTCAATCACGGCGGTCAGCGTTTCCTGTTCATGGGACGCATAGCCTTTAACGGTTTCCACCAGATTAGGGATCAGATCGGTACGGCGCTGATACTGGTTGAGCACTTCGCTCCATGCAGCTTTTGCCTTTTCCTCATTGGTCGGAATGGTATTGAAACCACAGGCTGCCAGCAGCGGCATAAACATCAGTAAAACAAGTGTCAGCAGTGAGCGCAATTTCAGCGGAGCTGTCGTTACAGCAGAAGTCTGACCGGTCATGGGTATCTCCTCATCTTGCACAAGTTTCACGCGAACCAGAGCGTATCCCGAAAAGTGTGAAGCGGTTTTCGGATAAGATACGCGTAAAAACAAAAAACAGAGCATTTCTTATGGTTTCGAAATAAACTCGCAATGCTCTATGTCTTATAAATAAACCGCAAAATCCCATTTGAAAATACACACTTAATAAATGTGAAAAATACAAATAATGCGCAGCTTTTCAAACCGGTATTTCAAAACAAAAAAATACCGTGCCGCTTTACAGAGGCACGGTATTTTTAATCACGTATAAAAAGCTATCGCTTCAGAATTATTCTGCAGCAGGAGCTTCTTCAGCAGGTGCGGCAGCGGCAGCAGCTGCTGCTTCAGCGGCTTCTGCAGCCTTTGCAGCTGCTTCTTCTTCAGCCTGCTTAGCCATTGCCAGACGTTCCTGAGCTTTTTTGCCTGGAACACCCTTGGTTGGGTTGTTGCCGGCTTCGCGCTTGGCAAGACCAGCTTCTGCGAGGAAGCGCAGAACGCGGTCTGTTGGCTGTGCGCCATGACCGATCCAATACTGGATGCGTTCTGCATTAACAACAACGCGGTCTTCTTTGTTAGCAAGGGTTGCATTCCACGAACCCAGCTTTTCGATGAAACGGCCGTCGCGTGGTGCGCGAACGTCAGCAACAACGATGTGGTAGTAAGGGCGCTTCTTGGAGCCGGCGCGTGCCAGACGGATTTTAAGGGACATAGTATTTTCCTTAGAGTTTATGTCGTGTCACTTATTCAGTAACAATTTCTGAAATACGACCGTTAAAACGGCCGCACTGGTTTTTTACACCGCAAAACGAACATTACTGTCCGGTGTGATTTGCGGCGGTATGCTCATGATGCCGGATCACTTCCTTCACGATAAAGTTCAGGAATTTCTCAGCAAAATCAGGGTCGAGGCTGGCGTCCTGTGCAAGGTTGCGCAGGCGTTCCACTTGTCGTTTTTCCCGTGCCGGATCAGCAGCGGCCAGACCGCGCTCGGCTTTCAGGACACCAACGGCTTTGGTGCAGCGAAAACGCTCAGCCAGCATATGGATCAGCGCCGCATCAATATTATCGATGGATGCGCGCAGGGCGATCAGTTCCGCAGGAATTGTCTGTGTATCGCTCATCATGCTCACTTCTTTTTAGGCAGGCCAGGCAGGCCGCCGCCAAGACCAGGAAGTTTCGGGCCGCCAAGACCAGGCAATCCCAACCCTTGGCCACCACCAATCCCCGGAAGGCCGCCGCTCTTACCAAAACCGGCCGCTTCTGCCTGTTTCTGCAGAGCTTCCAGCTGTTTCGGATCCATTTTGGACAGATCAGGCATTCCGCCCCCGAGGCCGCCGAGACCACCAAGTCCCATTTTTCCGGCAAGACCACCCATCATCTGTTTCATCATGCCGCCTTTGCCCTTGCCCATGGCTTTCATCACATCATCCATTTGCATGTGCATTTTCAGCAGCTTGTTAATATCAGCGGCATTGGAGCCGGAGCCTTTGGCAATACGCTGCTTGCGGCTGTGCTTCAGCAAAGCCGGATTAGCGCGTTCAGCCTTGGTCATCGAACCGATAATTGCGAGCTGGCGGTCAAACAGCTTGTCATCAAGACCGGCAGCTGCTGCCTTGTCTTTCATACCGGCCATGCCCGGCATCATACCCATGATACCGCCCATACCGCCCAGCTTTTTCATCTGTTTGAGCTGTTCAGCCAGATCATTCAGGTCGAACTTACCGGCCTGCATTTTCTTGGCCATTGCTGCCGCTTTTTCAGCATCAATGGTTTCAGCCGCTTTTTCGACGAGCGAAACAATGTCGCCCATACCGAGAATACGGTCAGCAATACGCTTCGGATAGAACTCCTCCAGCGCCTCCATTTTTTCGCCGGTGGCAATCGCCTTAATCGGCTTGCCGGTCACAGCACGCATGGAAAGTGCCGCACCACCGCGACCGTCACCATCCATACGGGTCAGCACGATACCGGTAATGCCAACGCGTTCATCAAAGTTACGCGCCAGATTAACAGCATCCTGACCGGTCAGGCTGTCGGCAACCAGCAGAATTTCATGCGGATTGGCGGCTTTGCGGATATCCGCCATTTCCACCATCAGCGGCTCGTCAATATGCGTACGACCCGCAGTATCGAGGATCACCACATCATGACCGCCGAGCTTCGCAGCCTGTACGGCGCGCGCGGCAATCTCAACCGGCGTTTGTCCGGCAATAATGGGCAATGTATCAACACTGGTCTGAATGCCGAGCTGGCGCAGCTGTTCCTGCGCGGCAGGACGGCGCGTATCCAGCGATGCCATCAGCACTTTTTTACGCTGACGGTCTGTCAGACGCTTGGCAAGTTTACCGGTGGTGGTGGTTTTACCCGAACCCTGCAGACCAACCATCATAATGACAACCGGTGCCGGTGCATTCAGATCGATAGACACGCCTTCGGTGCCGAGCATTTCAACCAGTTCGTCATGAACGATCTTAACGACCATCTGACCCGGTTTGATGCTTTTCAGAATTTCCGCACCAACCGCTTTTTCACGCACACGGTCGGTAAATGAACGAACCACTTCCAGCGACACATCCGCTTCAATCAGCGCACGGCGCACTTCACGTAACGCGCCGGCAACGTCAGCCTCGGAGAGAGCGCCGCGTCCGGTCAGACCGTTCAGAATAGAGCCAAGACGCTCCTGAAGTGATTCAAACATCTAAATTTCCCAATCTCTGTTCAGATCCGGCGATCTGAGTGCAGGTTCATCCCGCAATCCTATAAGCCACGGTTTAAAACCGAAACTGTGTTCAAAGCAAAACAGCACCCGAGGGCGCTCTGCGCTGTCGGATGTTGACCTCCGGGATCTCTTTATACCATACGGGTCCCGGTCGGCTGCCTGAGAACTTATACTCATAGCGGAATTATCGCGCGTTCTTTACATGATCTGCCGTTTATGAGTCAAGCTTTTGCACGCAAAAAGCACAGCTGGGCACCTTATAGCACTGTGATAAAACAAAACCGGCAAATCACACTGTATCCTGTGACCTAAAAAGCGCGGGCAATCTGAAACCGGTCTGTATGGAACTTGTATAACGTAATGTGCCTCATTCAGACCACATTCGGCAGACATCGCCCTAAATTAAATATGAATTCAGGCAGAACAACACCAAAACTATAGTTTTTTGTAAAACCCTGTTAATCATATAAACCTATAAAGCACCCGAGCAAAGTTCTAACGAGGCAGCTTCATGCAGTCAAAGACTATCAAATCTTCTATCCGTAATCTGACATTGAGCGTTATTGGCGGCTCAATCGGCGTATTGGCATTTTCCGGCATTGTACAGGCCGGTCAGTGCGGTAATACCGGCGCAGGCTTTCCTGCATGGGTGCAGGGCTTCAAACAGGAAGCAGCAGCACGCGGAATCAAAGGCAATGCACTGTCCGCTCTGGACAATGTAAAATATGCAACTGCCACCATCAATGCAGACCGCAACCAGAAGAGCTTCAAGCTGTCTCTGGACGACTTCATGAAGAAGCGCGGTTCGACCACCATCATCAGCCGCGGTAAAACCCTGAAAGCACAGAATGCTGCCCTGTTTGCGAAAATCGAACAGCGCTACGGCGTACCTGCCGGCCCGCTTCTGGCCATCTGGGGCATGGAAACCGGTTTCGGCAACTATATGGGCAAACAGCACACTCTGTCGGCTGTTGCCACACTGGCTTATGACTGCCGCCGCTCGGAATTCTTCACCAATGAACTTTATGCAGCTCTGCAGCTGATTCAGCGCGGCGATCTCAGCCCGAATGCTGTCGGCGCTATGCATGGTGAAATCGGCCAGACACAGTTCCTGCCATCCAGCGTCATCAAATATGGTGCAGACGGCGACGGTAACGGTCACATCGATATGGTTGGCTCGCGTGCAGACGCACTGGCTTCAACCGCCAACTTCCTGAAAGCACATGGCTGGCGCGCAGGCGCAGGCTACCAGCAGGGTCAGCCAAACTACGCTGCCATTCAGGGCTGGAATGCTGCTACTGTTTACCAGCAGGCCATTGCTATTATGGGTCAGGCCATCGACGGCAAATAAGCCATCACAAAAACAAATAAAAAACCGGCTGAAAAGCCGGTTTTTTTATTATCTGAATTCAGGTTCAGGCAGCTGGTGTTTCGCTGCTTTCCGGCTGTGCCGGCATTTCATCCGTATCAGGACGGATAAAGTCACCGGTCTGCGAGTCCATGACCCACAATTCGCCGGTCGAAATATCAAACCATGCGCCATGCAAAGAGAGGCGTCCCTTTTTCTCCAGAATATCGACACACGGGAAACTGCGCAGATTATTCAGCGAGTAGCGGATTGAAATACGCTCCAGCGCAGTCTGACGCTCTGTCTGGGTCATCAGAGTATTTGCCGTGATTGTCTCGGCGGCCGGTGCCAGAAGGCTCATCCACTTGCCGATAAAATCACCGGGTGACAGCGGACTGCTTTCTGTATCCAGTGCAGCTTTGATACCGCCGCAACGGCCATGGCCGAGCACAACAATGTGCTTAACCTTGAGGCTCTGTACGGCGAATTCCAACGCCGCGGAGGCCGCGTGATATTCACCATCCGGCTCATAAGGCGGGATCAGGTTCGCGACATTGCGCAAAACAAAGATTTCACCCGGACGGGTATTGAAAATAATTTCCGGTGCTGCTCGGGAATCACAGCAGGCAATGACCATCGTTTCCGGTGTCTGCCCCTGATCTGCGAGTTCCTTATAACGCATTCTTTCATCGGCAAAATCCGATGCCATGAAGTTGCGGTAACCGGCGAGGAGTGTGTCTGGAAGATCTACCATGATTTTTCGATAACCCCATATTTCGCCAAGATCAATCAAAGATTGCGCCGAATTCTCTGCCTCACAATAATGAAACAGCAAATTTTCCGCATCTTTTTTCAGTGTTTTCCGGTCAAAAACACGCAAAACAACCCGTTTTCATTCAAAAACCGGCTGTTTTATGAAGATTTCGCGCACAAAAAAACAATCTATCAAAAATTATTTTATCTACAAAAATTCCTGACAATTTCTGCCGCGCAAACAAAAAGAGCGCCGGTCAGGCGCTCATCCCACGATCTGATCATGATTTGGATGAACCAGACGGCGCAATTGCACCATGGCCATCGGCCGTTCCAGACTGGCGGCATCAGCCTCCAGCATCAGCTCATCCGCGCCACGCTTGGCAGCACGGGCGAGAATTTCAAACACCGCGGCAGTCGTCATTTGCAGCGATTTTTCTTCGTTCATGCCGCTCATTTTACGGGCAAGGAACAAGGCTGAAGTCAGATCACCCATACCATTGCCGGGTCCCTGCACGATTCTGTGCTCGGCCATCAAAGCCTGTGTCCGTGTTACCAGCACATTGCTGATACTATCGCGCATCATTGCAAATGCCGAGGTAACCAGCATTGTTTCCGGCCCTGCACGCAAGGCAGCCTCCATGAGCTGCTGATTATCCGCAGGTTCAGTGCCGGTCAGCCAGCCCAGCTCATAGCGGTTCGGTGTTGCAATATCTGCCAGCGGCAGCAAACGGTCACGAATGGCAATAGCCGTGCTTTCTGCCACATAAAGCCCTTTCGTATCGCCGATCACCGGATCACAAATATATTGCAGCTTCGGATTTTTCGCTTTCATCGCGGCAATGAGGTCTGCCACCGCCTCAACCTGTGCAGCATTGCTCATAAAACCGGTCAGCACGGCACTGACCTCGCCCAGCCACGGCGCACGCTCCAGATCACTGATCAGACCGGAAAACTGGACATCATCGGGGATGATGCGTCCTGCGGGACCATGTCCCGGATGCCATGGCAGAATAACTGTCGGCACCGCCCATACCGGATAGCCAAGTCGTTCCAGTGCAAAGACCGCCGCCCTGTTACCGATGGAGCCACGTACCACATGGCTGGAAATAACGATTACGGCACTGGCATTGGTCGGTTCAGAAACGGTCATAAGAAAGTGTCCGGCATGAATATAAATGTGATGCTATAGAACCTCCGCCATTTGCGATAGTAAAGTCAATTTTATTATAAACTTTACTGACACAATAAATGCCGTTCCAATCTCAGTTCTCAGGAGCGTTTATTACCTGATCGGCCATAACCGGCATGTGCAAACGCCGCCGGTTAACATGCCCTTCGGCCTGCTGTGTTCCGTCAGAATCCGGCTTCACGCCTTTGAAGTAAAATTTCTGCCAGGCCTGTTTAATAGTCTGAGGATCGCCATCCGACAGGCTCTGATTAAATTCCCGCCGCACCTTTGACCATGTTTCATGTTCCTGCTGCAGCGCAGGTTCATCGGCAATATTACGGATCACCGGTTGCACCTCATCCAGTTTGTGAGGCTCCGTCAGCTGGATAAAACAAAACGGCTCCCCTTTTTTAAAGCGTATAATACCGGGGCGGGTCATGATCCAGTTCATCGTAAACGGAAACGGCAACCAGTCTGTTTCAACCAGCCCTGTCAGCGGCTGGATACCGTCTTTCACATGATTAGGCGCACCACCGGCAAGAATGGCGCAGCGCTCCTGTGTGCGAAACAAATAGCCGGTATGGAAGGTGACAATGCCGTGGCTGAAATGCGATTCCACAAAATGCGAAAACGCGTGATCGCGGCAGGATATAGTAACATCCGTCTTATCCTTACCGCCGTTCCAGCAAATACGAATATCTGTCGGGCAGAGAATTTCCCAACCGGTCGTATTGGCCATGGTCAATGGCAGACAACGATAGGGAAAGCGGATGTGAAAACTATCCATCCAGTCACGCTCGGCACGACCGGAAACGATCTGCGGCGCATTCTCCATCACGCGAAAACATTCCAGCTGCATGATACACACCTCCGGTTACAATCATAACCGGCTTCGGTGCCGGACAAATTATCCTGCACCCGCCGGCAATTGCACCTTGCACGGCACAGCTGCACTTGTTCACTGGCGTTATTATCAGGCGTGCAGCAGGACAGAACGAATCCTGCCCTGCGCTTTGTTCTCAGACTAATTGAACAACCAGCTTACCGAAGTTCTTTCCTTCCAGCATACCGGTAAAAGCTTCCGGTGCATTCTCCAGACCTTCCACAATATCTTCCCGATAGCGGACTTTTCCTTCCGCGATCCACTGTGTCATTGCCAGATAAAATGCTGGACGCTGCTCACTGAAATCCCGTTGGATAAAGCCGCGAATGGTCAGGCTTTTCGACAAAACATCCCGCATCAGCGAAGGCAACCGATCGGGACCGTCAAATATGCCCGTACTGTTATATTGTGCAACCAGTCCGCAAACCGGTACACGGGCAAACTGATTAAGCAGCGGAAACACGGCTTCAAACACTTTACCGCCGACATTTTCAAAATAAACATCAATGCCGGACGGACAGGCTGCTTTCAAAGCTTCGGCAAAATCCGGCCGGTAATGATCCAGAGCAACATCAAAACCGAACTCCTCGATCAGCGCTTTGCACTTCTGCGTTCCACCGGCAATGCCGACAGTGCGGGCACCATACAGTTTTGCAATCTGTCCGACCGCCGAGCCGACAGGACCGCTGGCAGCAGCCACCACCACTGTTTCGCCTGCTTTCGGCTGACCGATAGTCAAAAGCCCTGCATAGGCTGTAAATCCGGGCATTCCCAGCACACCAAGCGCTGTTGTGAGCGGCGCTGACGCCGGATCAAGTTTACGCAAACCGACGGCATCAGCCACGGCATAAGTCTGCCAGCCGGAATGCGACAGAACCATGTCACCGGCAGCAAAATCCTTATGTCTACTGACAAGAACCTCCCCGACAGTCCCGCCTTCCATGACATCACCAAGAGCAACCGGTGCAGCATAGGATTTGGCATCGCTCATACGCCCGCGCATATAGGGATCAAGCGACAGATAATGCAGCTTCAGCAAAACCTGCCCTTCTGCGGGCTCCGGCACCGGAGCGCTTTCAAGGCGGAAATTTTCCGCTGACGGACGACCGGCGGGACGGGATGCAAGAACAATACGCTTGTTTGAAAGTTCAGTCATCTCAGTCACTCCATTGAAAAAGAAAGTGCGCTGACAATATACATCATGCTTCACGCGACAACACAACGGACTATGTTTTTAGGGAAGAGAGTGAAATAATTTTTGCTCCGTTCGATATTTAAAGCAATGAAAAACCCCGCCTTTAAGACGGGGTTTATATCAATATACTTGTCCGCAAAATGATGCGGGACTTTATTTCGGCTATGACGTGGCGAAAATGGTGCTTTGCGAGAACCGGAACGGAGCGTACTAAAGTACGTGAGTACCGGAAGCCCAGAAAAGTGCCATTTACAGCCCGTCAGAACCGAAATAATCAGCTCATTGTCGGAATAACAAATTCCGCACCGTCTTTAACTCCCGACGGCCAGCGTGAAGTCACGGTTTTGGTCTTGGTGTAGAAGCGGAAGGCATCAGGACCATGCTGGTTGAGATCGCCGAAGCCGGAGCCTTTCCAGCCGCCGAAAGTGTAATAGGCAATCGGCACAGGGATTGGCACATTCACACCAACCATGCCCACCTGAACACGGGATGCAAAGTCACGGGCGGCATCACCGTCACGGGTAAAGATTGCAACGCCGTTGCCGTATTCATGGTCATTCGGTAATGACAGAGCTTCTTCGTAAGTCTTGGCGCGGACAACGCTCAGCACAGGACCGAAGATTTCTTCCTTATAAATGCGCATGTCACGGGTAACGTGATCGAACAGACAGCCGCCAAGATAGAAGCCGTTTTCATAGCCCTGCATTTTGAAGTTACGGCCATCAACAACCAGCTTCGCACCTTCTTCAACGCCGAGATCCACATAACCGCGCACACGATCCAGCGCCTGTTTTGTGACCAGCGGGCCGTAATCAGCCTTCACATCCGTAGAAGGGCCGACTTTGAGCGATTCAACACGCGGGATCAGCTTTTCCATCAGGCGTTCAGCGGTGTCGTGTCCAACCGGAATAGCAACGGAAATCGCCATACAGCGTTCACCGGCAGAACCGTAACCGGCGCCGATCAGCGCATCCACAGTCTGATCCATATCCGCATCCGGCATGATGATCATGTGGTTCTTGGCACCGCCGAAGCACTGCACGCGCTTACCATTGGCGCAGCCGCGGGCGTAAATATATTGCGCAATCGGGGTCGAACCGACAAAACCGATTGCCTTTACATCCGGATCATCGAGCAGCGCATCAACCGCATCTTTATCGCCGTTGACCACGTTGAAAATACCGGCAGGAAGCCCTGCTTCCATAAACAGTTCCGCAAAGCGCATCGGCACGCCCGGATCGCGCTCGGAAGGCTTGAGAATAAAGGCATTACCGCACGCAATCGCAGGGCCGGCTTTCCAAAGCGGGATCATCGCCGGAAAGTTGAATGGTGTAATACCGGCAACAACGCCGAGCGGCTGGCGCATGGAGTAAACATCAATACCGGTACCGGCAGCATCCGTAAATTCGCCTTTCAGCAGATGCGGTGCACCGAGGCAGAATTCAATCACTTCCAGACCGCGCTGGATATCGCCTTTGGCATCCGGAATGGTCTTGCCATGCTCGCGTGCCAGCAATTCGGCAAGGCTGTCATATTCGGCTTCAACCAGTTCCAGAAACTTGCGTAACACGCGCGCACGGCGCTGCGGGTTGGTGGCGGCCCATGCCGGCTGCGCCGCCTTGGCATTTTCGACCGCTGCACGCACTTCGTCTTTGGTCGCAAGCGCAACCTGCCCCAGCACCGCGCCGTCCATTGGCTGATAAAATTCTGTCGTCCGGCCGCTGGCACCCGCCACATGCTTGCCGCCGATAAAATGTCCGACCTGTTTCATAGACGCACTCTCCCAAATATAAATCCTGCCCCTATCATCACCCTGCAAAAAATAGTTTTCAAGTCTCCGAAAAGCGTATCCGTTGTGCAAAAATGCATATAAGCTATTGGTATGAACTGGGATGATATTCGCATATTTCTCGCTGTTGCCCGCTCCGGACAAATTCTCGGCGCGGCCAAAAAGCTCGGCCTTAATCACACAACAGTGTCCCGCAGGCTGACAGCACTGGAAGACAGTCTGCACACGACCCTGCTGAACCGGCGCACCAACGGCTCGGAACTCACACAGGCCGGTGAGGAATTTTTGCACTCCGCAGAAAGAATGGAAGCAGAAATGCTCAGCGCCCATGCGCATCTCGCCGGTGCCGATATTGCATTGGCAGGTACGATACGCATCGGCGCACCGGACGGTTTTGGTGTGAATTTTCTAAGCCCCAGACTGGCACGGTTCTCAGCACTCTATCCGGATCTGACCATTCAGCTGGTGCCGGTGCCCCGCTCTTTCTCCCTGTCCCGTCGCGAGGTGGATATTGCCGTCAGCGTGGAGCGGCCGGAGACAGGCAGGCTGATTGCCCGTAAACTCACCGGTTATAATCTCGGTCTTTACGCCCATAAGGATTATCTGGAGCGCTATGGCACACCGCAGAATGTGGAGGATTTAAACCACCACCGGCTGATCGGTTATGTGGAAGATCTGGTTGCCAATCCGACACTGGATTATGCACGGGAAATCAGCCGAGATTGGAAACCGGCCTTTGAGGTCTCCAGCGCTTTAGGACAGGCAGAAGCTGTTAAGGCCGGTGCGGGGATTGGCATTCTTCACGGTTTCATCGCCCGTGAATATGCGGATCTCGTTGAGATTTTGCCGCAAAAACGCATCAAGCGCTCCTATTGGCTGTCCTATCATGAAAGCGCGCGCACGTTACGGCGTATTCATATTGTGGCCGATTTCATTTCCGGTCTGGTTGAGCAGGAGCGGCATCTCTTCAGCTGAGATCGTCAGCTGGTCTGAACATCACAAAAAGCAGGATCACAAACAGAATACTCACCGGCACCCACAGCGACCAGATACCCACCGCTGTATATAATATCGCACCGGAAGCAGCACCAAATACCAGAGACAGCCAGACATAAATATGCTGCAGCCAGCGATGACGCGGCGCATAGCCACGCAACCCTTTCGCCAGATCATTGGCCGCATTATAAATCGTGCCGGTAACAAAAGTCGTGCCAAGCCGTGCCGCACCGAAAGGCTTGAACACCGCATTCTGCGCTCCCATCGCCGCAGCCAGCAAAGTTACCGGCAATGGCGTTAATTGTGGCAACTGATTAAGCAGCATAGCGCTGACCAGCAGCGTGATAATCAGAGCGATTACCCGTCCTGAATACCAACGCGTCTCCCGAACACTGATGAAAGAAGCGAAAAAAGCGCCGCTGAAAAACAATCCGATCAGCACCAGCGGCATGGCCAGATTTTGCCCGCCTAATAATTGCAGCGCCCTGTTATCGGAGCCGCTCATAGCCAGCCCCAATTGCGTTGTATTTCCGCTCATAAAGGAAGCGAAATAACCGCCCAGTTCAATAAAAGCGAGCGCATCAACAAAACCGGCAATAGCAGTCAGAACCAGACCAGATAACAATCGGGCGGGAGGTGTCATCACAACTCACAAAACAGGTATCAGAATAAACGAAGCCCGCCGGATGATCTTCCGGCAGGCTGTATTCACACAGAGTTTAAAAGATCACGCTCGTTTTACAAGTCTCAGAATGACCAGCAATATAACAGCGCCGATAAAGGCGTTCACAATTGCGGCAATTACACCGCCCCCGATTGCAAAGCCAAGGCGTGGTAACAACCAACCGGCCAGAAACGCACCGATCACACCGACCACGATATTGCCGAGAATACCGAAACCGCCGCCGCGAACCACCTGCCCTGCCAGCCAGCCTGCAACCAGACCGACAATTAGAAAGACCAGTAAACTTTCTGCACCCATTATTATCTCCATTATTTCCGATATTAATTGCTGCACGTTCTGTGGAATTTATCACCGGCTGCTCACTGTAAAAATCATGAGAGCGAACAGCCCCGTCTTCAAAATAACGCATTAAAAGCCAGATGGCTGCATATAAAAATCAATAAATTTAACAGGCTGCATTGAGAGCAGACATCTTCACGCAGTCAAAGCGGGCAGGTCTCCCTTTTCGTAAATTAACAATATTTTAAGATAGGCCTTATTTTTATCGCCAAAAACAGCAATACTGCCTTTTGATCAGCACGTTTATTCAAATTCTGCTCATTTATACATTCCCTGAGTAACGACTTTGATGGGGGATACACAGGTGGAAACCAGATGGGATGCCTCTGCCGGTAAGCTTTTCAGCCTGTCCGAAGGGTCTTCATTATTTCAGTCTGCTCTGCCGCGTTTTACCGCGATGAACAGTGATCACGATCCCGTACTGGATAATCTCGTGGCACTGGCCGCGCATATTTGTGAGGCACCGGTTGCCGCGATCAATCTGATCTCGCAGGAACAGCAGATTTTCAAAGCGGTCCATGGTCTGGAGCTTAATGCGCCCCCTGCAGGACATAGTTTTTGCCGTCAAACCTTGCTTGTCGATGATATATTCATTGTCAGCGATGCCAGTGCCATGCCGGTCTTTGCCAGCGAGCCTTTTGTGCAGGGCTCAATATCCTTCCGCTTTTATGCAGGGCTTAAACTCACCGGCACTGACGGCACGATCTTCGGCACATTGCTGGTACTGGATAAAGAGCCGCGCACACTCTCAGGCACGCAACTCAAAGATTTGCGCAGGCTGGCACTGATTGCCTCTTCCCATATGGAAATGCATATGCTGCGTCTGCGGCAGCAGCAGAAAGAGCAGCTCAACCAGCTCATCATCGATAATGCGCTGGATTATGCCATCATTACCACGTCGCTCAACGGGCAGATCACCAGCTGGAACGCCGGTGCCCGCAAATTATTCGGCTGGAGCGAAGAAGAAATTCTCAGATCCCCCGTCGATATTCTGTTTACACCGGAAGAGCGGGAACAAAATATACCGGAAATACGCCGCGTGAATGCCCTGCACCACCGGCAGGATATTGTTGAGCGCTGGCATATCCGCAAAGACGGCAGCCGGTTCTGGGCGAGCGGTCAGCTTTTGCCGCTCTATGATCCGCAAGGTCATATCCGCGGTTTTCTGAAAATCCTCATCGACCGCACTCTGATCCGTGACCAGCAGGAACGCTTGCGTGAACAGGAAGAAATGCTGCGCCTGTCACAGGAAACCGGCGGGATCGGCGCATTTGATATTAATCTGGTCAGTCGCAGCATCACGGTCACCAACCAGATCCGGCAGATTTACGGTATTGCGCCGGATACCAATATCACGATTGAGCTTTTTGAAGAGCTGATGACACCATCGGAGACAGGCCGGAGCGCAAAACCTTCCACGCTGGCTTTGCCCCGTGCAGGCCATAGTGAATACCGCATAAAGCGGCTGGATAATCGGGAAGAGCGTTATGTTGCCCTGTCAACCGAACTGATCCGTGATGAGACGGGCAAAACGATCCGTATGCGCGGCATTGTGCAGGATATTACCGCCCGCAAATTCGCTGAAGAACAGCAGGCGATGCTGACAGCGGAACTTGCGCATCGCAGCAAAAACATTCTCGCGATTATTCAGGGGATCGCCAATCAGACCCTGCGCAACACGACCAGCGCCGAAGATGCCCGTGCCGCCTTTGAAGCCCGCATCATGGCACTCAGCAAAGCACAGGATGTCCTGACCCATGGCACAAAATCGGTCAGCGCTGACTTGTCGGAGATTGTCAGCAACAGCCTGTCTGTCCATACCGGCAGCGATAACAGCCGCATCCGCGTCAACGGCACCCATGCGCTGCTCGGTTCCCGACAGGCTTTGTCCATGGTGATGGCACTCCATGAACTGGGCACCAATGCTGTAAAATACGGCGCGCTCTCAACACCGGACGGCTATATTGAAATCCGCTGGGCTTTCGAGAAGGACCGTTTTCAATTTTACTGGACAGAACGCGGCGGCCCGCCGGTGACGAAACCCGAACGACGCGGTTTTGGCTCCCGCCTGATTGAGCGCACGCTCGCCGCCAGTCTCGGCGGCACCGCAGAATTGCATTATCTGCCGCAAGGGCTGGAGTTCCGGCTCAATGCACCGGCCAACCACATGCGCGGCGATCTCCTGTAAAAAACGCCGCATCTCTGCGGCGTTTCATAGTCCGGCCGGTTTCAGACCAGATGGCGGAAAGCCTTCACAACCTGATCATAAACACCGCGCTTAAACGGCACGATCAGTTCCGGCAATTCTTCCATCGGCTTCCATGCCCACATATCAAACTCGGCGGTATGGCCGCCTGGCGGCGGGTTAATCGCGATTTCACTTTCATTGCCTTCAAAGCGATAAGCGAACCAGCGCTGGGTCTGACCGCGATATTTGCCCTGCAAAGCAAGACCGATCAGATGTTCCGGCAGATCATAATTAATCCAGTCCGGTGCCTCTGCCAGCAGGCTGACATGGCGCATACCCGTTTCTTCATAAAGCTCGCGCAACGATGCGGTGGCCGGATCTTCTCCGGCATCAATACCGCCCTGCGGCATCTGCCAAAGCTGTGTTGCGCCTTCCATCTCACCGTTCGGCTCAACAATACGCCGTCCTGCCCAGACTTTACCTTCGCTGTTCAGCACCATAATGCCCACACAAGGGCGGTAAGGCAGCGATGCGGGATCACGCTTTTCAGTCATTCTGCTCTCTTCATTTCATCTTTAAAAAGGTACAGACAAAAAACGCGGGGACTTCCCCGCGTTTTTCTGAAGTGTACAAGATTATTTTTTATCAGGCTTTGGCAGATCCTTCTTAGGATCCGGCGGGAAAGCCGCATTAGCCATTTCACCGCGCAGCAGTTTCAGTGCTTCGCCCAGCTGAATGTCATCCTTTGGCTCCAGCGGCACATAGGCTGATGAACCGGAACCGGTATCATCCTCATCCGCACCTTTGATGTGACCTTTCAGACCGGCTTCACCTTTGGTCGTCACGTCACGGCCTTTCAGCTCATCCGGTAACGGCTGCTCCACCTTGATATCCGGTGTGATGCCCTTGCCCTGAATCGACTTGCCCGACGGTGTGTAATACAGCGCTGTCGTCAGACGCAGCGAACCGTTTTCACCCAGCGGGATAATAGTCTGTACCGAGCCTTTACCGAAGGACTGTGTACCCAGAACGGTCGCACGGCGATGATCCTGCAACGCACCGGCCACAATTTCCGACGCACTGGCCGAACCGCCATTAATCAGCACGATCACCGGCTTGCCTTTGGTCAGGTCGCCTGCACGGGCATCAAAGCGGGTTACGTCCTGCGGATCTCGGCCGCGGGTGGAGACAACTTCACCCTTATCGAGGAAGGCATCGGATACAGCAACCGCCTGATCAAGCAGACCACCCGGATTGAGACGCAGATCGAGGACATAGCCTTTCAGCTTGTTCTCAGGAATCTGGGACTGAATATCCTTAATCGCCTTGGTCAGATCATCAGAGGTTTTCTCGGTGAAGGAAATCACACGCAGATAACCGACATCATTCTCAACGCGGTAGCGGACAGCTTTCACTTTGATGATCGCGCGCTTGATCGACAGCTTGATCGGCTTGTCGGCGCCCTGACGGATCAGTGTCAGCTCAATGGCCTCATCAACCGGTCCGCGCATTTTATCCACGGCATCATTCAGCGTCAGACCACGCACTTCCGTGCCGTTGATCTGGGTGATCAGGTCACCGGCGAGAACGCCGGCTTTCGATGCCGGTGTATCATCAATCGGCGCAATGACCTTTACCAGATCATTTTCCATGGTCACTTCGATACCAAGACCACCGAACTCACCCTTAGTCTGCACGCGCATATCCTGCGCGGCTTCAGGATTAAGATAGGAAGAATGCGGATCGAGCGATGTCAGCATGCCGTTAATCGCGGTTTCGATCAGCTTCTTATCTTCCGGCGGCGTTACATATTGCTGGCGCACGCGCTCAAAAATATCGCCGAAAATCGCGAGTTCTTTATAAGTATCGTTGCTGGCAGCATTGGCAA
The DNA here is from genome assembly GCA_031253705.1 of Brucellaceae bacterium. GTDB lineage: Bacteria > Pseudomonadota > Alphaproteobacteria > Rhizobiales > Rhizobiaceae > Pseudochrobactrum. Next base: position 753 of record JAIRVW010000375.1, on the reverse strand, counting down.
TCGCAGCCGGAGCGCCCTGAACAGCAACCATCGCCGAAGCCCCCATCAAGGCACCTGCGAAAAGAAGCGACAGTTTACGTATCATCTTGTGTCCTTCCGGAATGCCGCTCGGTCCACCACGGGGTCGGATCGACGGATTTCCCATCTTTTCGAAATTCTATGTAAAGCATCGGTGAAGAATTACCACTCCCCAGTGAAGCAACACTGGTTAAAAGCTTATCTCCCATAGCCCCGACCGGCTCACCAGCCAGTACAAACCGGCCTTGTTGCACATTGATTCTGCTTAATCCCGCCATGACGATATGATATCCGCTGCCAACATCAAGGATTAACAGCTGACCATAGGAACGAAATGCCCCAGCATAAAGCACAACGCCATCAGAAGGTGACGTAATCGTGGCGTTTTGCGGTGTTTGCAGCATTTGTCCGGCCTGCGGACGACCAAAATCATCCTTCTGACCAAACTTTTTTGTGATTTTTCCGCTGGCAGGCAAAACCAGCTGCCCGCGCAGAGACTCAAAATCCGCACGCGACAGCAGTGAATTTTCACCAGGCTGGGCAGCACGCTCCTGCCCCTCGGCCAGCCTTTGTTCTTCCGCTTCGCGCGCTGCATCGGCGGCAGTACGCACTTTATCCATACGCGCCTGCAATGAAGCGATCAGGTCTTTAAGGCTGGTGGCTTTTTTCGCCAGCTCTTCCGCATGAAGCCGCTCGGCCTTCAGCTTGTCCTCATACTGGCTGTAAAGCTTCTGC
>JAIRVW010000342.1 GCA_031253705.1 Brucellaceae bacterium | reverse complement strand
GGAAGCACGCCGTATCGGTATGTTCGGCTCACATTTTGCCAACCCGCATGGCCTGCCAGATCCGAACAATTATTCGACTGCACGTGATATGGCTCTGCTTGCCGCACAGCTGCGTCGTGAATTTCCTGAATATGCCCATTACTTCAATACAGAAGCGATTGATCCGGGTGACGGCAAAAAGGTTCAGGCTAACTATAATATCCTGCTCGGCCGCTTTAACGGCGCGGATGGTATGAAGACGGGTTTTGTCTGTGCATCCGGTTTCAACCTTGCCGGTTCGGCAACCCGCAACGGCCGCACAATCGTGGCGATCGTGCTGGGGGCTTCCAAACAGGAAGACCGTGCTGTGCAGGCCGCTGAATTGCTGCAGAACGGTTTTGCCACCCGTGGCGGCGGCGGTGCGACATTGGCCAGCCTTGCGCCTTATGGCAGCAACAATAATCAGGTGACTGATCTGCGCGCGCAGATTTGCAGCCAGCAGGCAATGTCCGACCGCTGGGATGGCCGTGATGTGGAAGGTCGTCTGAAAATCAATTCGCCTTATATTACTGCAATGACCCGCGAGCCGGTTGCAGTGCCTGTGAGCCTGCTGTCCAAGGCTCCGGATGTGCAGTCCGGAAATGCCTTGCACATTTCGCAGGTGCCAATTCCATTGCAGCGGCCTATGCGCGGCAATGCGACAACAGCAGTGAATTAAAAGGTCTGTCATGTCCTTCAAACCGATCAGCGTTTCTGTGCTCACGGGATTTCTGGGCGCAGGAAAAACCACTCTGCTCAACCGGCTGCTGAAAGATCCTGCTTTGCAGGATACGGCGGTTATCATCAATGAATTTGGTGATGTGAGTATTGATCATCTGCTTGTTGAGCAGGCATCAGACGGGGTTATTCAGCTGGCTGACGGTTGTCTGTGCTGTACCGTGCGCGGTGAGCTGGTCGATACGCTGGCAGATCTGATTGAACGGGTGCAGACCGGTAAAATCAATGAGCTGCAGCGCATTGTGATCGAGACAACAGGTCTTGCTGATCCGGTGCCGGTCTTGCAGGCGCTGATGGGGCATCCGGTGCTGATGCAGGTTCTGAAGCTGGACGGTGTGATCACCGCAGTGGATGCAGTGAACGGCATGACGACCCTCGATGCGCATATTGAGGGCGTTAAGCAGGTCGCTGTTGCCGACCGCATTGTTATCACCAAATCGGATCTTGCGGATAAAGAGCAGCTGGCTGCTTTGAAAACACGGATCAGGAGCCTCAATCCGGCAGCAGAGATTTATGATGTCACAGCAGATGAAATCGGCTATGCGGCTTTGTTTGATTGCGGTCTCTATAATCCTGCAGGCAAAACGCCTGATGTGCAAAACTGGCTGAAGGCTGACAGTTATGATGATCATCATTCTCATGATGGTCATGATCATGTTTGTGAAATTCATGGTGCCGGCTGTTCTGGTCATCACCACGATTACGACCATAACCACGGGCATCATCACCACCATCACCATGATGCAACAATCCGCTCATTCTCGCTGAAGCATGATGCACCGGTGCCTTTTGCCGCCATTCAGATGTTTCTGGATTTGTTGCGCTCAACACATGGCGATAAATTATTGCGCATGAAAGGCATCATTGCCGTTGCAGAAGATGCCGAGCGGCCGATGGTTATTCATGGCGTGCAGCAGATTTTGCATCCGCCTGTGCGTTTGAAAGCATGGCCGCAGGAGCTGCAGGACAGCAAATATCAGACACGTCTGGTGCTGATTACCAAAGACCTTGATGAGGCCTATGTGCGTGATCTGTTTGATACGTTTTTAGGTAAGCCGCGTATTGACCGCGCAGATGCACAGGCGCTGACGGATAACCCTCTGGCCATTCCGGGCTTTTCCATGAAGGGCTAAAAAACTTAGAGCGGTTTACGTCCAGATTGGATCATAGTGCTCGCTCTAGATTTTTTATTTGGTCGCATTATCACGGGCGTTAAGTTGATCCAACTTGACTGTGAAATGCTCTAGCCTTTTTCTATCAGAAAATGAAAAATCCGACCCTCATTCTGCTGTTCCAGCAGGGTGTGTCCTTCTGACTGGCAGAAATGGGCAATATCAAGCGGGGAGAGCGGATCAGTTGTTTCAATCCTGATCCGGTCACCGGCAGATAGATTTTCAAGTTTTTTGCGGGTTTTCAAAACAGGTAAGGGGCATTGAAGCCCCTTAAAATCATAGAAAATAACCGTTTCAGAACTGGTCATTATTGACCGGTCATTCTGTTCCAGAGGGATTTTTTCTCTGCCGCTGCTGCAGGCATATCCGGTGTTACCTGAGGTGTAACAGCGGCAGCTGCTGCCGGATTTACATTTGGTACAGGAACAGATGCGGTTGCATTCTGATCAAGTACCGGCTGTGCGGCAATCGGTGCATTTTCTGCAACTGTGGTCGCTGCCGGTGCTGATGCAGGTGTCTGCGCGATAGCAGTCGGTGCTTGTGTATCCGGTGCACCCGGTGTTTCCGTCGATGCAGGGCTCAAAGATGGCGGGGTGCGCGATACTTTCTCACCGCGTGCACGACGTGCGCTCCAGTCAGACACCAGCTTAGCTTCCTGAACGCCCATGATCGATGGCGCAGGCTGCTTCTGCGTTGATTTGATCAATGCGCTCGAAAAGGCTGCATCATAGGTTTTCTGATAGCTGGAATAGGCGGACTGGATGGAATCCGGCTGCGACATTGGCGGGCAGGCAGCAGATGCCGAAATACCCTGCTGACCCGGGAAATTCTGGTTAAAGACATAGCGCTTGCCGCAAACATCAACTTTCGGCGGCACTTTGGTAATTTCAAACTGGTCGTAGCCTTCTTTCAGCATTGCCCAGAACTGATAATTCGGGTCGCTCTTATAACGCGCCATATTGGCTGCGGTCATACGGAACGGGAAAGCCTGAACCTGAAAATCACGCTGACCGCCCTTAAAGGCATCACGGCCGAAAGCATAGATTTCCGACATGCTTTCATCAGTCATTGAATAGCAACCGGCAGAAGAGCAGGCGCCATGCACCATCAGATGCTGACCGCTGCGACCGTTAGCGCGGTCATAGGCATTCGGGAAGCCGAGATTGAATGACAGATAATATTGCGAATTCGGGTTCATCTGCGCAGCAGAAACAGAGTAAAAACCTTCCGGTGCCTGACGGTCACCCTCTACATATTTAGGACCGAGTTTGCCTGACCATTTGCAGATTTCATAGGATGCGACCATGTCATAACGACCATTGGTCTTCTGCTTCCAGACTTCCAGCACGCCCTCTTCTTTGAAAATGCGCGCCATCACCGGAGAATTCTTATTCATCCCTTTGGCTTTGATTTTAGCCAGAACTTTGGAAGGCAATTCGCGTTCAGCTTTTGCGCCGACGCCGTCAAAGACAGAGCCCTGACAACCGGCGAGAGCGACGGTTGCGATCAGTGAAGCAAAAATTGCAGTTCTCAGTTTCATTGGGGTCACCGGCAATATTACGCAAGAGTTGGAACAAAAATATCCTGAAATAGCAAAAAGGCAAATTTTCAGCGGTAATCAGTTTGTCCCGTAGTATCGGTCAGTATGATTGATAAAGTGTTAGTAACTTAACACTGCGCGATATTTACAGCAAATGACCGGTTTTGCCTATCCGTTTTAGAGCAGCCCTGTGACGACTGAATTGCTGAAAATGCTCTATCTCTTTGTGTTACGCATTGTTCGACACATCGTAGCGGGAAAAGAAATCAGTCCGGCGAACTGATTTTCCCGCGAAGGCGCTGCGCACTTTTGCTGGAAATGCTTTTAAAAACATAAAGGCCGCGCTGAGAGCGCGGCCTGAGATGTGAGCAACAAATCTGATCCCGGTCAGAGATTGCGACCCATTGCCAGATATTTCTGACGGCGTTCCTGTTTCAGGGTTTCGCCGTCAATGCCTTCGAGAGATTTCAGCGCTGCTGCAATCACTTCGCCGGTCGCATCAATAATCGCGTTTTTACCGCGATGCGCACCGCCGAGCGGTTCTGCAATAATATTATCGATGATTTTCAGCTCATGCAGATCCTGCGCTGTGATACGCATATTGGTGGCCGCATCTTTCGCTCGGGTCGAATCACGCCACAAAATGGAAGCTGCACCTTCCGGTGAGATCACCGAATAGATTGCATGTTCGAGCATATAAACGCGATTGGCGACAGCGATAGCAATCGCACCGCCGGAGCCGCCTTCACCGATAATGATGGTGATGACAGGCACACGCAGCTTCAGGCTGATTTCCAGCGAACGGGCGATGGCTTCCGCCTGACCGCGTTCTTCAGCGCTGACACCCGGATAAGCACCGGCTGTATCAACAAAGGTGATAACCGGCAGCTTGAAACGATCAGCCAGTTCCATGATACGGATGGCTTTACGATAGCCTTCCGGACGCGGGGAACCGAAATTATGCTTCAGACGGGTTTTGGTGTCGTTGCCTTTTTCCTGACCGAGAATAGCAACAGGCTGACCGTTAAAGCGCGCAAAACCGGCCTGAATGGCCTGATCTTCGGCAAAGTTACGATCACCGGCCAGCGGTGTGAATTCTGTGAACAGGCGGTTCACATAATCCAGACAATGCGGACGATCCGGATGACGGGCGATCGCCACTTTCTGCCAAGGGGTGAGTTTGCGGTAAATATCTTTCAGCGCATCGCTAGAGCGCTTTTCAAGCCGCCGTATCTCATCACTCATCTCGACGCTGCCGCTTTCCTGCGCCAGTTTTTTCAGTTCAAGAATCTGACCATCGAGATCTGCGACGGGTTTTTCGAAATCAAGGTAATTATACATATGACCTGACTATTACGCTCCGGAGACTTAAACCGTCAGCCTTGAAGGTCTGTAAGACGGTTTCATCTGTCCTATATAGATTGTCTGACAGAAAAATCTATCTGCCGAATATGTTTCTCTTAAACTTCATAGCGTCAATCGGCAAGCGGATGATGCGTTGCAACCAGTTGATGAAGTCTTTCTTCCAGCACATGGGTATAAATTTGTGTCGTAGAAATGTCCGAATGCCCTAATAATTGCTGAACTGCACGTAAATCCGCACCATTTTGCAAAAGATGGCTGGCAAAGGCGTGACGCAGCACATGGGGCGACACTGCCGCCGCGGCAATTCCGGCACGCGCTGCCAGTGCTTTCAGATCACGGGCAAAGACCTGCCGAGCCAGATAACCGTTTTCAGAGCGGGCAGGAAACAGCCACGGATTATCCTGCCATTCGGGCACTCTGTCACGCAAACCCACATAAAGCTGTAAGACATTCTGCGCTTTGACCGAGAGCGGCACCATGCGTTCTTTGGCGCCTTTACCGCGCACCAGCAGGAAACGCTGATTGCTGCGGATCGTTTTTTCCGGCAGGCCGACAAGCTCGCTGACACGCATACCGGTGGCATAGAGCAGTTCCAGCAGCGTATGCAGCCGCACGGCGTTAAAGTAGCCGCTCATGTCCTCCTGAGGCTGCGCTTCCGTTTCAGCCTGTGCCAGAAGTTTTGAGACGGTGTCTTCGCTCATAATTTTCGGCAGCGCCTGATTTTTCTTTGGTGCATCAATGATACCCGTCGGATCATCGCTGCGCATACCCTCAGTATACAGAAAGCGGAAGAACTGGCGCAAAGAGGAGAGGCGACGTGCCTGTGAAGTGGAAGCGAAGCCCTGAATATTCATATCATCAAGGCAGGCTTTAATATCAGCAGAACCGGCCGCAACCAGTCGGGTTTTGCGTTCTTTCATGAATTCCGCAGCTGTTTCCAGATCGCGGCGATAGGATTCCAGCGTATTGTCTGCTGCACCGCGTTCAGCACTCATCATTTCCAGAAATGAGTCAATGGCGGCATCTGTTGAGAGATTATTCTGCATCTTCAGCCTCCGGTTCTCCGTCTGTATAAGGGCTGGCTAACGGGGCAGGGCTGGCGGGTGTGTGATCCTGCGGCTGTTGTACCATTTTATGTGCGGGTACGCGCACCGTAATCTCTGACGTCACCGGACTGACTGTTTTCACAAGCACAAGCATCAGTCCGTAAATACAGGCCGAGATCAGAGCCAGAATGATAATCAGGCGGGTGAGGGTTGGCATCAGGCAGCGCGACTTTCATTTATCCCATTGTTGAGTGCTATTGTGCCCTGATAATCTCAATAAAGCCTAACCAAGCCGGAATTTGATGTCTGAAAAAGAAAAGGCCCGGTAAAAACCGGGCCTCCTGTTTCGTATAATCCGCAGATTACATCGAACCAATTACATATGAATTGGTTTGTCGTAAGTTGCCATTGCCGATTCACGAACAGCTTCCGACATGGTCGGATGGGCGTGGCAGGTACGGGCCAGATCTTCGGAAGAACCGCCGAATTCCATCAGAACGGTCAGTTCGTGGATCATTTCACCGGCATTGTAGCCGAGGATATGTGCGCCGAGAACTTTATCGGTAGCTTTGTCAGCCAGAATTTTCACAAAACCGTCTGTGTGCAGCATAGCGCGGGCACGGCCATTGGCTGTGAACGGGAACTTGCCGACTTTATATTCAATACCGGCAGCTTTCAGTTCTTCTTCGGTTTTGCCGACCGAAGCCACTTCCGGCTGGGTGTAAACAACGCTTGGGATCACATCAAAATTGACGTGGCCTTTCTGACCGGCGATGATTTCTGCAACAGCAACGCCTTCATCTTCGGCTTTGTGCGCGAGCATCGGGCCTTTTACCACGTCACCGATGGCATAAATGCCGGCAACATTGGTCTGCCAATGATCGTTGATCGCAACGCGGCCGCGTTCATCAAGCGCAACACCGGCTTCTGCCAGACCCAGACCGTCGGTATAAGGACGACGACCGGTTGAGATCAGCACAGCATCGGCTTCAAGGGTTACAGCATCGCCGCCTTTAACAGGTTCGAAAGTAACCTTGGCACCATTGCCGGATTTTTCAACAGTAGTCACTTTGGCGCTGAGTTTGAAATCCATGCCCTGTTTGGCCAGCATACGCTGGAACTGCTTGGAAACTTCACCGTCCATGCCGCCGAGGATCTTGTCGAGATATTCAACAACAGTTACTTTTGAGCCCAGACGCGACCATACGGAGCCGAGTTCCAGACCGATCACGCCGCCGCCGACAACAACCAGAGTTTCCGGTACTTTGGTGAATTCCAGCGCGCCGGTTGAAGAAACGATGACTTTCTCATCGATATCAACATTAACACCCGGAATACCGGCAACATCAGAACCGGTGGCGATGATGATGTTTTTGGTTTCGAGTTCTTTGACAGAACCGTCTTCAGCTGTAACCGACACTTTGCCTGCAGCAACAACTTTACCAAAACCGGTGAAAGCTTCGATTTTGTTCTTTTTGAACAGGAATTCAACGCCGGTAACATTGGACTTTACGGTTGCTGTTTTATGAGCAAGCATTTTCTCGAGGTTCAGCTTTGGTGCGCTGACTTCAACGCCGAGCGCATCAAAGGAATGACCGGCCTCCGCAAAAACTTCCGAAGCGTGCAGCAATGCTTTCGAAGGGATACAGCCGACATTGAGGCAGGTACCGCCAAAAGTGCTGCGCTTTTCAACAACTGCCACTTTCAGACCGAGCTGTGCAGCTTTGACTGCTGCAACATAGCCGCCAGGGCCGGTACCGATGACTACGACATCGTAAGACATTGCTTTATCCTTTTAACTCTTTTTAAGTCCGCTCAGGCAGGGGATTTCTGCATGAGGGAGAGGGCTAACTTTTATTCTTCGGGTGTGCAGGCTTTAAAACGAAACACATCCCAGCTTAGCGGTTCGGCCGGTTTGACCTCGCCAAAATCATAGCTGTCCAGCATGCTGACAAAATCCGGCAGGAGGATTGCTGCGGCAGCCGGTTCGTCATTGCGGGGCAGAAATTCTGCATCTGCACCGTCTTTCAGGGCATAAACAACACCCTGCCAGATCGTGCAGTCATCTATTTCATCTTCAGCGACATCCTCACTGGCAGCGCAATTATAGGTAATCATAGCTGTCGGGCGCGATGCGCCTTCTGTCCACTGCACATTACCCTGTAATTTGAACTCATGCTTGGCGTTGGCTGTGATGGTGAAGCTGTTGCCCGCGTGCTCGTCATCTTTTTGCACAGGGCTGAATGTCAGCGTGTAATTCTGATCCTTATCGGAATAGCTGGCACGGTTTTGCACGCAGGCTGCCGAGGCAACAGCCGTCGCTGTCAGCAAAATTGTGCCGCTTGCGAGGCAAGCTAAAGTCTTTTTGAAAATGACTGTTCTGATAAGCATTTTTCCCTCTTCGGGCATCTGAATTCTGATTTACAGCACCGGTCTGAAAATCGGAATCAATTTTCGGAAAACACAATGTGTAGTTCAATAGTTTAGAGCGTTCTTTGTGCATCCGAAAGGACGCACGGCGCTCTAGTGGGCTTGCTGGCTGGCAAGCTTAATCCCTAATCCGATAAATACCATACCGGTCACACGATTAAACCATGCGCCCAGAGCGAAAAAGCGTTTGCGCACCGGTTCCAGCGTGAAGAACAGCGTTACAATCGCAAACCAGCCGATCACGATCAGTGCAATCAGCAGCCCGTAAATTCCCTGAATAGCGGCCGGTGTTTCATGGCTGACAAGGGATGAGAACAGAGAAAGGAAAAAAAGCACGGCTTTCGGGTTCAGCGCATTGGTGATGAAGCCCATAGTGAAACAACGCTTCGCAGAAATCGCTATGTGTTGCGGCTGAACAGTTTCGCCGTCTGTCTGCAGGATTTTCTCCGCATCGGCTGCATTGAGCGGTTTTTCGCGCAGCGCCTTGATGCCGAGATAAAACAAATAGGCAGCACCCGCCCATTTGATCATCGAAAACAGAAACAGAGATTGAGAGACGATCAGGCCGATGCCGAGGATCGTATAGGAGATGTGGAACATCAGCGAGGCGCCGATGCCCAGGCTGGTAATGAAGGCTGCACGGCGGCCATGCACAATGCTCTGACGCACGATCAGCGCGAAATCCGCACCGGGTGCTACGAGCAGGATCACGAATACCGCCATCAGACCGGTGAATTCGATCACATACTGCATGAGAGGCTCCGTGAGATCAGAAAAAGAAAGAGCCGCAGGGCTCAGAAAAGATGCAGTTGAAAAGAGCGCTGTCGCGGGACAGCGCTCTTAGTCAGTTTATTACAGGTCGAGAACCAGACGTTCCGGATCTTCGAGGCTGTCCTTCACGCGAACGAGGAAGGTCACGGCTTCTTTGCCGTCTACGATGCGGTGATCGTAGGACAGAGCCAGATACATCATCGGACGGATAACGATCTGACCGCCGACAACAACCGGACGCTCCTGAATTTTGTGCATGCCGAGAATACCGGACTGCGGTGCGTTCAGGATCGGGGAAGACATCAGGGAGCCGTATACACCACCGTTGGAGATGGTGAAGGTGCCGCCCTGCATATCAGCCATGGAAAGCTGACCGTCACGGGCTGCACGGCCGAGACGACCGATTTCTTTTTCGATCTCAGCAATCGACATCTGGTCGGCATCACGGACAACAGGAACCACGAGACCCTTGTCTGTACCGACAGCAACGCCGACGTGAGCAAAGTTCTTGTAGATGATGTCTGTGCCGTCGATTTCGGCATTAACAGCAGGAATTTCTTTCAGAGCATGGGTTACAGCTTTGGTGAAGAAACCCATGAAGCCGAGCTTAACGCCGTGCTTCTTCTCGAAGATGTCTTTGTAACGTGCACGCAGATCCATAACAGCCGACATGTCGACTTCGTTATAGGTGGTCAGCATGGCTGCAGTGTTCTGAGCATCTTTCAGACGACGTGCAATGGTCTGACGCAGACGGGTCATTTTCACGCGTTCTTCGCGTGGTGCATCACCGGCAGGGGAAGCCGGACGTGCGGCAGCAGCAGGAGCGGCTGCAGCCGGTGCAGTGCCTTTTGCCAGAGCGGCCAGAACATCGCCTTTGAGAACCTGACCACGTTTGCCGGAACCGTCAACCTGATCGCTGTTCAGACCGGCTTCAGCCATCAGCTTGGCAGCTGCCGGTGCCGCAGGCATAGAAGAAGCGGTTGCAGCAGGAGCCGCAGCGGCTACAGGTGCGGCGGCTGGTGCCGGAGCAGCTGCAGGTTTTGTTGCAGGGGCAGCAGCTGCGCCCGATGCATCGATCTGGCCGAGCAGGGCATCGAGACCGACATTGTCACCTTCCTGAGCGGTGATTTCTGTCAGAACGCCTGCAACTGGTGCCGGAACTTCGATAGAAACCTTATCGGTTTCCAGTTCAACCAATGGTTCATCAGCAGCAACAGTGTCGCCGACTTTTTTGAGCCATTTACCGATAGTTGCCTCTGTAACGGATTCCCCGAGGGTAGGAACGCGGATTTCGGTTGCCATGGTTTTATTTTCCCTGGATCTTTAATCTGAATGATAGGCGACCCGCTGAGGATAAATCAGCGGGTCAGAAATTTAAATTTTAAGAACCGAGCGCATCTTCAAGGAAGGCTGCGAGCTGTTCAAGATGCTTGGACATCAGACCTGTTGCAGGCGATGCGGCAGCCGGACGGCCTGCATAGCGGGCACGCGGATATTTCGCATCAATATGTGCCAGAACCCATTCCAGATAAGGTTCGATGAACGACCATGCGCCCATATTCTTCGGCTCTTCCTGACACCAGACGATTTCTGCGCCGCGGAAGCGGGACAGTTCGTTGATGAGGGCTTTGGCCGGGAACGGATAAAGCTGTTCAACGCGCAGCAGGTAGATATCGTCGATACCGCGTTTTTCGCGCTCTTCGTAAAGGTCGTAATAGACTTTACCGGAGCAGAGAACGACGCGACGGATCTTGGCATCTTTCTGCAGCTTGATCGGCTGATCCTTGAGATATTGTGCATCATCCCACAGCAGACGGTGGAATGTGCTGTCTCCGGACAGTTCGCTCAGGGAAGAAATCGCACGCTTGTGACGCAGCAGGGATTTCGGTGTCATCATGATCAGCGGCTTACGGAAGTCGCGTTTCATCTGACGGCGCAGAATGTGGAAGTAGTTTGCCGGTGTCGTAACATTGGCAACCTGCATATTATCTTCCGCGCAAAGCTGCAGATAACGTTCCAGACGTGCGGACGAATGCTCAGGACCCTGACCTTCATAGCCGTGCGGCAGAAGGCAAACGAGACCGGACATACGCAGCCATTTGCGCTCACCCGAAGAGATGAACTGGTCGAATACAACCTGTGCACCGTTGGCGAAGTCACCGAACTGGGCTTCCCACAGCACGAGAGCGCGCGGATCTGTCAGCGAGTAACCATATTCGTAACCGAGCACGGCTTCTTCCGAAAGCATCGAGTTGATGGCTTCGTAAATCGCCTGACCCTTCTGAAGATTATTCAGAGGAATATAGCGGCTCTGGTTTTCCTGATCGTAAAGAACAGTGTGACGCTGCGAGAATGTACCGCGTTCCACATCCTGACCGGAGAAACGGATCGGGTGGCCTTCGAGAGACAGCGAACCGAATGCCAGCGATTCAGCAGTTGCCCAGTCAATGCCTTCACCGCTGTCGATCATTTTTGAACGATTGTCGAGGAAGCGCTGAATGGTGCGGTGTACGTTGAAGCCTTCAGGGGTTTCGGAAAGTTTCTTACCGATTTCCTTGAGTGTCTTCGCCGGTACGCCGGTTTTACCGCGACGCTGTTCATCGGCATTGTCCGCTGTGCGCAGACCTGCCCATGCACCGTCGAGCCAGTCGGCTTTATTCGGCTTGTAGTTCTGGCCGGCTTCGAATTCTGTTTCCAGCTTGTCGCGCCAGTCAGCTTTCATCTGATCGATTTCGCCCTGAGTCAGCAGACCTTCGCCGATCAGCTTTTCACTGTAGAGCTGTACAGTGGTTTTGTGCTTGCGAATTTCTTTGTACATCAAAGGCTGTGTGAACGCAGGCTCGTCGCCTTCGTTGTGACCGAAGCGGCGGTAGCAGAACATGTCCACAACAACCGGCTTATGGAAAGTCTGGCGGAACTCGGTTGCAACTTTTGCAGCGAATACAACAGCTTCCGGATCATCGCCATTCACATGGAAAATCGGGGCTTCAATCATTTTCGCTACATCCGAAGGATATGGCGAAGAACGGGAGAAGGCCGGATTGGTGGTGAAACCGATCTGGTTATTGATGATGAAGTGAACGGTACCGGCAACGCGGTGACCGCGCAGACCTGACAGGCCGAGACACTCAGCAACCACGCCCTGACCGGCAAAAGCGGCATCACCATGCAGCAGCAGCGGCATGACTTTGGCGCGCTCGGACAGCGGCACGATTTCATCACGGGTGCGGCCGGCCATCAGATCCTGCTTGGCGCGGGCTTTACCCATAACAACCGGATTAACGATTTCGAGATGCGAAGGGTTGGCTGTCAGCGACAGGTGGACGGAGTTGCCGTCGAATTCGCGGTCGGAAGACGCACCCAGATGGTACTTAACGTCGCCTGAACCTTCCACATCATCCGGCGCATAGGAGCCGCCTTTGAATTCGTGGAAAATAGCGCGGTGCGGCTTGCCCATAACCTGAGAAAGCACGTTCAGACGGCCACGGTGAGCCATACCGAAGATGATTTCTTTAACACCCATGGAACCGCCGCGCTTGACGATCTGTTCAAGGGCAGGGATCAGGGATTCACCGCCGTCGAGACCGAAACGCTTGGTGCCTTTGTATTTCACGTCGATGAACTGTTCAAAGCCTTCAGCTTCGATCAGTTTGGACATGATGGCTTTCTTACCTTCCGGTGTGAAAGCAATGCTCTTATTGGCGCCTTCGATGCGTTCCTGAAGCCAGGCTTTTTCAGCCGGATCAGAAATGTGCATGAATTCAAAGCCGATTGTCGAGCAATAGGTGCGCTTCAGGATATCGAGCATTTCACGCACGGTCGCATATTCGAGGCCGAGCACGTTGTCGATGAAGATTTTGCGGTCAAAATCAGCCGGTGAGAAACCGTAATTTTCCGGTGCCAGCTCGTTATGATCATCCGGCTTTTCGGACAGGCCGAGCGGATCGAGATTGGCATGGAGGTGGCCGCGCATACGATAAGCGCGGATCATCATGATCGCGCGAACACTGTCGCGTGCTGCCTGTGTAATTTCTGCTTCAGACAGAGCCGGTGCAGCAGCTGCAGCTTTGCCGCCTTTGCCCTTCAGCTTGTCTGTGATGTGTTTTTCAACTTCTGCCCAGTTGCCGTCGAGAGCATTGGTCAGCTCATCTTTCGGCGTAACAGGCCAGTTGCTCTTTTCCCAGGATGCGCCGCGGGCATTTTCAAGCACATCTTGTCGGTTGTCACCGAGATTTGCGAAAAAATCACGCCATTCTGCATTGACCGAATTCGGATCGGTTTCATATGCAGCATAGAGCTCCTCAATATAGTCGGCATTGCCGCCATAGAGAAAC
>JAIRVW010000249.1 GCA_031253705.1 Brucellaceae bacterium | reverse complement strand
CGCAGGAAGCATCAAAACTGCTCGACTGGGTTGTTGAGCGTGCGGAAGAACGCCTGCGCCGCCGTCAGGAAAAAGAAACCACCCGTAAGACTGCAACGCGTAAATTGCGTCTGCCGGGCAAGCTGGCTGACTGTTCGCAGAATTCGGCTGCCGGTGCGGAATTGTTCATCGTTGAGGGTGACTCGGCGGGCGGTTCTGCAAAACAGGCGCGTAACCGTACCAATCAGGCGATTTTGCCGCTGCGCGGTAAAATCCTCAACGTGGCCAGCGCAGGACGCGACAAGCTGACCGCCAACCAGCAGATCGGTGATCTGGTGCAGGCACTGGGCTGCGGTACACGCAAGAATTACCGTGAAGATGACCTGCGTTATGACCGCATCATCATCATGACAGATGCTGACGTTGACGGCGCACATATTGCTTCGCTGCTCATCACCTTCTTCTATCAGGAGATGCCGCATCTGATTACCGGCGGCCATCTCTATCTTGCAGTGCCACCGCTTTACCGCCTCAGTCAGGGTGGTAAAGTTGCCTATGCCCGCGATGATGCCCATAAGGATGAGCTGATCCGCACTATGTTTACCGGCAAAAGCAAGATCGAAATCGGTCGTTTTAAAGGTCTCGGTGAAATGCGTGCCGACCAGCTGAAAGAAACAACCATGGATCCGAAGAAGCGTACTTTGCTGCGCGTGGATCTGGCGGAAGATGAAAACGGCTCAACCAAGAACACGGTAGATGACCTGATGGGCACCAAGCCGGAAGCCCGCTTCCGATTTATTCAGGAAAATGCTGAATTCGTTCAGGAGCTGGATATTTGATGAATTTAAAAGCCGGTGTCATCACCGGCTTTTTTTATGGAGCACTTCCAGTGCATTTTGAACGAGACAAGAACTCAATCTGATGGCCTGATTTCCGCGCGTAGACACTTTCCATTTTTGGGGATGCATATGATGTCCGATAGCAGGACACATCAGCCAATAAATCGCCTTGGTTATTTTCTTCCTCAAATGCCAAGCGTAATTAGCATTCGAGCTAATTCAAACACCAACAACACTCAATAATCATCCAGATCAGGAATGCGGCCAAAAGCGATTTTTCCGCCGATATACGAACCGGGGGCGATCGACGGTCCGAGGCTCAGAGCATCAGAGCCGAATTGTTTGCGCACGCGATCCAGCGTATCTGATACTTGCTCCCAGCGTTGCTGACGTTGTTTGATTTGCGGCTCATCAAATAAATCATGACTGTCCACTACCTCACCGGACAGATTATGCAGATAAATATGCACATTCTTGATCCGTCTGAAGTCAACGCCACGAAATGACGGATGCATCAGTAATCGCCTGTGCAATTGCGCCAGACAGGTGAGAAAACAATGATCATCACGCGACGGCGGAAACACACCTTCAACCGAGATGGAATCCTGCCCTTTAATCCGCCAGCCATAGACCAGAGCACCGGCGCGGTAGTGCTCTTTGCGCAAACGGCGTGAAGCACTCATACAGAGCAAACGCGCACATTGCAGAATTTTATCCGGCTGGCGCCAGTCCCGCGGCAGCACACGACCATGCCCGAACATGCGGCGCTGCGTTTCCTGTTTCTCGACCGCATAGCCATGCAATCCGGCAATGAAACGCTCCCCTTCAACACTATTCCAGATCGCCCGTCCCTGTTTCGGGCTGATCTTCCAAAGTTCTTCAACCGTGGTAATGCCGGAGCGCAGCAGACGCGCCTCCACACCTGCAGCAATGCCGGGCAAATCACGCAATTGCAGTTTCAGAAAACGATGCGGAATGTCTTCCGGCCGCACGATCACCAACCCGTCCGGCTTGTCGATTTCGGCAGCAATTTTTGCAAGCAGCTCATTGGGCGCAATGCCGATAGAACAGGTTAGTGCCGAGCCGAGTTTCTCACGCAATGCCGCTTTAATTGCCAATCCAAGCGTCTCAGCCTGACGGGACTCTGACGGCAGCAAACGGCACACCAGCTCATCAATCGAGCGCACATCACCAATCGGCAAAACCGTATCAATAATATCCAGTATTTTGTGATGCAGCTTGACATATTCATCCGGCCGCGCCTCGATAATTGCGATATCAGGACAGCGCTCGCGTGCCTCGCGTACCGATGTACCGGTTTTCAAACCGAATTTCTTCGCTTCTTTGCTGGCCGCAATCAGACCGGTAAATTCACTGGCATGGGGCACAACGCCCACCGGCCTGCCCTGTAAAGCAGGATTCATCTGCTGCTCGGCACTGGCAAAAAAACTGTCAAAATCGAGATAAAGCCGTTCCGGCAGATCGGGTTTACGCATAGCTCTTGCTCCGCAACTATTGCAGAACAAAATAAGAACATTTAAGGGTTTTAGCAAGCCGGAATTACAGATCAGCCTGCATTTTCACCTTTTCCACAACCCGCGCCAGACTGTCTGACCATTCTTCATAACGGCGGATAATCCGGAAACCGCATTTCTCATACAACCTGATCGCAGGAAGATTACGCGCATGAGTACCAATTTCTGCGGTCTGAAAGCCAAGCAATACAATCTGCGCTAATAATGCATCAACGAGCAATGTGCCGATGCCTTGCCCCTGATGTGCCGGATCGACCCAGATATCGGAAATATAATTCAGGTTGGTATCACGCCCGCCCCAGCCGCAAATCACGCCATCCTGTTCAGCGACGAGAATATAATCCAGATAATCCTCTGCTGAACGCAAAAAAGCCAGTTCAGCGCGTCTGCGCTGATCCGGCTCTTCGGTTTCATGGGCGAATATGTGGGAAGCCCATGCATCAGCTCCGATACGGGCAATCATCGCCAGATCAGCGGTTATTGCCTGCCGGAGCTGCATGGAGTGTTACCACCAACGCTTAGGTGCAAACTGGCCTGCAGCCTGTTCAATCACATGCGCTGCCTGGAACAGTGCTTCTTCTTCAAACGGACGGCCAATCAGCTGGAGACCGAGCGGCAGACCATTTTCGGACAGACCGGCAGGTACGGAAATACCCGGCAGGCCAGCCATATTCACGGTGACGGTGAAAATATCATTGAGATACATTTTCACCGGATCAGCGGCCAGTTCCTTGTCGCCCAGCTTGAAAGCAGCCGATGGTGTTGCCGGTGTCAGAATTGCATCCACACCCGCAGCAAACACATCTTCAAAGTCTTTCTTGATCAATGTACGGATTTTCTGCGCCTTGACGTAATAGGCATCATAATAACCAGCAGACAGCACATAGGTGCCGATCATGATACGGCGTTTGACTTCTTTGCCAAAACCTTCCGCACGGGTGTTTTCGTACATTTCAACA
>JAIRVW010000202.1 GCA_031253705.1 Brucellaceae bacterium | reverse complement strand
CGTATTGCTGATGACAATCGATAATGCGAAATTCCGTCGTCCTGTTGTACCGGGTGATCAGCTGTTGCTTCGCGTTAAGAAAATTAAGCAGCGCGGCTTTATTTCGAAATTCGCCTGCGTGGCAGAAGTTGACGGCGTTAAAGTTGCTGAAGCTGATATTTCGGCAATGTGCGGCGTTTAAGCAAACTTTGTTTTGCTCTTATAAATAAACTTTCAGAGTCTGATGTCCGGACTCTGATACAGCTAAAGAAAAAGCGTGATCTGAATGCGTGAAACCTTTATCCACCCGACAGCCTGTGTTGAATCAGGTGCAAAACTTGGTCAGGGTGTCTCCGTCGGTGCTTTCTGTCATATTGAGGCAGGCGCGGAGATTGGCGACAATAGTGAGCTGATGAGCCATGTTGTTGTTTCAGGTTTCACAACTTTAGGCGAAAACGCGAAAGTATTTCCGCATGCTATTCTCGGCTGTGAGCCGCAGAACGGCAAGCATAAAGGCGGACACACCAAGCTGCTGATCGGTAAAAACAGCATGATCCGCGAAGGCGTGACCATGCATCGCGGATCGGATACCAGCCGCGGCTATACCAATGTCGGCGATAATTGCACATTTCTGGCCTATGCACATGTTGCCCATGACTGCGATGTCGGCAATCATGTGACTTTCGCCAATAATGTGATGATCGGCGGTCATTGTGAAATCGGCGACCATGCTATTCTCGGCGGCGGTGCTGCGGTTCACCAGTTTGTCCGCGTTGGCCATCATGCCTTTGTCGGTGGTATGGCTGCTGTTGCGCAGGATGTTATCCCTTTTGGTATGGCTATCGGCGTTCATGCGCATCTGGGCGGCCTGAATATTATCGGTATGAAGCGCTCCGGTCTTGAGCGTAAAGAAATTCATGCTGTACGTCGCGCAACACGTATGCTGTTTGACCGCACCAAGCCGGTCAGAGAACGTGTGGAAGATGTCCGCGTGGCATTTGCGGATTCAGCAGCTGTCGCTGATCTGGTTGCATTTATCACTGCTGATGCTAAGCGCAGCGCCTTCACAACACCGCTTTTGCACGGCAAACACGGTCAGTTTGAAGACCAGTCCTGATATGATTAAAAGCGTTGTTCCAGTGCAGGGCATAAACCCCGATGCCAGAACCGCTATTATTGCCGGTAACGGGCTTCTGCCACAGGTGGTGGCGGAGGCTCTTGAAAAAAAAGGCAATCCGCCATTCATTATTTGCCTGAAGGGCGAAGCGGATGAAAGCCTGACGCGCTATGAGCATGATATTGTTTCAGTGGTGGAATTTACCCGCCTGATTAAAACACTGAGACAAGCCGGTGTTAAGAATGTCATTCTTGCCGGTGGTCTGCGTCAGCGCCCGAATTTAAGCGATATCCGTCTTGATCTGACAACACTTTGCGCTTTGCCGCGGGTTTTCCGTGCTTTGGGCAAAGGCGATGACGCTTTGCTGCGGGCATTTATCGGCCTGTTGGAATCCTATGGTTTCAATATGGTCGGCGCGCACCAGATCGTGCCGGATATTCTGGCGCCTGCAACTTCTGTGCTCACAACCGTGAAACCAGACAAGAAAGAACAGCATAATATTGAACTGGCGCGTGAAGCTGCCGTTATGCTGGGCAAGCTGGATGTCGGGCAGGGTGCTATCGCCGTCGGTGGCCGCGTGGTCGCGCTGGAAGGCGTTGAAGGCACCGATAATATGATCGAACGTATCCGGCAGATGCGTCAGGAAGGACGTATTCCGCGTCAGGGCGGTGTTCTGGTCAAATGTGCCAAGCCTGCACAGGATGAACGTGCTGATTTGCCGACTATCGGCATTGATACAGTCACCAACATTGCGGCCGCCGGTCTTGCCGGCATCGCCATTGAAGGCGGGCGCACAATTATGTTGTCCTATCACGACACTGTACAGGCCGCGAATGCGCAGGGCCTGTTTATTGTTACCTTTGACAGTGTCCGCGAATAATTATCAGAGCGGTTTCAGTTCCGATGACGGCGCACAACCGCTTCACACTTTTCCGGATACATTCTAAAAACAGATATAGCCCTGCCGTTGTTCAGCAACTATGCTCGGCATTGACACTCACTCAGGGATGCCGGTCAGACTATGAGCGAAAAACTGCCTTTGAAAATTGCTGTTGTTGCCGGTGAGGAATCCGGCGATTTGCTGGGTGCGGATCTGGTGGATGCGTTGCGCACCAAGACAGACCGTCTTGTGAGCCTTGTCGGCGTTGGCGGCACACATCTTCAGCAGCGTGGACTGCAAACGCTGTTCGATCCGGATGAAATTGCTTTGATGGGCATTGGCGCGGTTCTGGCGCGTCTGCCGAAACTGATCATGCGCATCCGCCAGACTGCAAAAGCGATTGTTGCGGCAAAGCCTGATTGCCTGCTGATTATTGATAGTCCGGATTTTACGCATCGCGTGGCAAAGAAAGTGCGTCAGACTGATCCGTCTATTCCGATCATCAAATATATTGCACCGACGGTTTGGGCATGGCGTCCGCAACGCGCCAAGGAAATGCGCAAATATGTTGATCATGTGCTGACGGTTCTGCCTTTTGAGGTTGAAGTCATGCAGCGACTTTCAGGGCCGAAATCAACTTATGTCGGGCACAGACTCACCAGCTATCCGCCTTTGCTGGATGTGGCTAAGGCGCGAAAGAAACGTAAAGCACCTGTGGAGGATGCGGATAAAACCATCCTGTTGCTGCCGGGTTCACGGCGTTTTGAAATTCAGGGACTGCTGAAAGAATTCGGCACGACTTTGCAAATGCTCAATGAGCGTAACGGTACTGTTCAGGCGATTTTGCCGACGCCGGAGCGCCATGAGGCCTATGTGCAGCAATTGACGAAAGACTGGCCGGTTAAGCCGGTAATTGTCACCGGCGAGGCGGCGAAATGGGAGGCTTTTGCCAAAGCCGATGCGGCATTGGCCGCTTCCGGTACTGTATCGCTGGAACTGGCATTGTCTAAAATCCCGACTGTCGTGACGTACAAGGCTGATTTGTTCAGCCGGTTATTCATCACGCGGCTGATTACGATCTGGAGCGCATCTCTGCCGAATATTATTGATGATACGCCGGTTATTCCGGAGTTTTTCAATGATTTTGTTCGTGCCGGTATGTTGTGTCGTCAGATTGAAAGCCTGCTGGAAGACGGGCCGGTACGTCAGGCGCAAATGCAAGGCTTTGAGCGCATTACTGAGAAAATGCGGACGGATAAGCCAGCCGGTGAGATGGGCGCGGATGTGCTCTTGGAACTGCTGGCGAACGGCAAAAGCAACGGATAGTCGTATCAACCCTCTGTAATTGAAAAAGCCTGCCTCTGATCATCAGAGGCAGGCTTTTTTGTTTGTTGTGGCAACCTTATCAGCGGATGAGGTGGACGGTAATCCGGCGCTCAATCCATTCAATAATATTGCGCAGCACTTCAACAATCGCCAGATAGATGATTGCCGCCCAGAGGTAGGTCTGGAAATCAAATGTGCGGGAATAGGCGCGGCGTGTTTCACCCATCAGGTCGTAGACCGTGATGATCGCAACAATAGCGGAGCCTTTGATCATCAGGATGATCTCATTACCGTATGGACGCAGGGCAACAACCAGAGCCTGAGGCAGAATGATCTTACGGAAGGTCTGGAATTTGGACAGGCCGAGCGCATGGGCGCCTTCCCACTGGCCTTTCGGTACACTGAGAATAGCACCACGCAGAATTTCTGCCTGATAGGCTGCAGTATTCAGCGTAAATGCCAGTACGGCGCAATACCATGCTTCGCGGAAGAAGCCCCAGAGACCGATGGTTTCCAGAAACGGACGGAATGTACCCAGACCGTAATAGATCAGGAAGATCTGCGCCAGCAGCGGTGTGCCGCGGAAGAAATATACATAGGCATAAGCGATGGCACCCAAAATGCGATTATTTGACATGCGGGCGAGCGCAACCGGCAGCGACAGCAATGCACCGAGCACAATAGAGATCGCAACCAGAACAATAGTGGTTTTCAGACCGTTCCAGTAACGCGGAGCATAGGTTTCGATCAGATCAATCTGCCAGGAATTATACAGATAGATCGCCAGACCGGCAAAAAGGGCAAGCCAGATGCCGACCAGCACATGGCCGGTGATACGTGCACCTGTCCACGGACGTGGTGGTTCAGCAGGACGAAAAACACGTTCGCTTTGTGTAGTGGTCATTGTTGTCATTGGCTTACCACGCTGGACGCCGTTTGTTTGCGGCTGCCTTCAGCCCATTTTTCAATGCGGGCGATAAAGTAAGAAGAGATGATTGCAAGTGCCAGATAGATCAGACAGGCAACGCCATAGAACAGGAATGGTTCTTTGGTTACACGCGCTGCCACCGAAGTCTGGCGCAGAATATCGGTCAGGCTGATCACAGAGACCAGCGATGTATCTTTGAGCAGAACCATCCACAGATTGGCGAGACCCGGCAGCGCAATTTTAATCAGCTGCGGCAGGATGATCTTGTACATGGTCTGAAATTTGGTCAGGCCGATCGCAAAGGCGCCTTCATACTGGCCTTTGGGAATGGCGCGGAAGGCGGACAGAAACACTTCACTGGAATAGGAAGAGAACACAAAGCCCAGCGCAATCATACCGGCGGCAAAGGCATTGACCTCAACCGAACCCTGAAAGCCGATCAGTGCAAAAACTTTCTGAACCGCGAGGGAGCCGCCGAAATACACCAGAAACAGTGTCAGCAGTTCCGGCAGGCCGCGGAAGATTGTTGTATAAATATTGGAAGCAAGGCGAAGTGAAGGTTCAGCCGATTGCTTACCTAAAGCAACAAGGAAACCAAGCAGCAAACCGATCGGCAGAGTGGCCAGAGCCAGCAGAACGGTTGTGAGCAGTCCCCATGCTATGCTCAGCCCCCATCCGTCCGGACCAAAGCCAATTAACACAGCATATTTTTCCATTTAGTCTATCCCTGTGAGAACGGGTGGCAAATCCGGTTTGTCACCCGTCGAGAGCATTTCGCGCATCAAACGGCTTCATTTCACGCTGACGAAAATGCGACCAATCAAGAATCCGGAGCGGGACGGGAGATAAAAACCTGTTTTGACACGCTCAGGATCAGTTTTAAAAAAGACCGGCCAGACGGATCTGACCGGTTTATGCAGACTTATTCGCCGTAAATATCGAAATCGAAATATTTGTCGTTGATTTCTTTATATTTGCCGTTGGCGCGGATAGCGTGAATGGCTGTGTTGAATTTCTCAACCAGTTCCTCACGGCCTTTCTTAATGGCAACGCCGACACCCGGACCATGAATTTCCAGATTGGCTTTAACCGGACCGACCAGCTTGCAACATTCGCCTTCCGGAGTTTTCAGCCAGTCAATCAGCGAAACAATATTGTCATTCACAGCATCAACGCGACCGGCAACCATATCCATACGGGCTTCATCAGAGCTGCCATAGGAGCTGATTTTGCTGTCTGTATAGGTCTGTTCAGAAAACACCGCGTGAATGGTCGATGACTGCACGCCGATTGTTTTGCCTGCGAGGTCTTCTTTCTCTGTGCCTTTAATGTCCGAATCTTTCGGCACGGCAATTGCAGCAGCAGGATTGTAGTATTTGTTGCTGAAATCGACCTGTTCTTTACGCGCCGGTGTGATCGACATGGAGGAGATCACCACGTCAAGCTTGCCGGATTGCAGAGCAGGGATCATGCCGTCCCAGTCCTGAACAACGATCTCGCATTTGGCTTTCAGCTCTTCGCAAAGCGCATTGGCGATGTCGATTTCAAAACCGGCGACTGTGCCGTCAGCCTTGACAAAATTATAGGGAGGATATGCACCTTCAGAACCGACTTTAAGGACAAGCTGTTCCTCAGCCTGCGCTGAGGCTGAAAACGCTGCCACGGCACCGAGCGACATCATGCCGGCAATTGCCAGCCCGCGCAGCGCTTTATGAAAAGGACGGTTTGCTCCCGTAATATTCCTCATTCTCCTGATACCCCCATGAGAATTCATATATGTCATCGTGTTCTTTTTCTTCTCTTCGCTGCTGTTTTTAAGCTTGTTCTCATTGCGAAGAAAATTTTGTTAGCGGCGATATTCCCATCATTCCGGCATTAAAGGCAAGTATCAAAAACGTGTTTTGCGCTGTCGTGGAAAAATAAAGCGCTGGACAAATATGATAATACAGGTATATGCGATTTTTGATGGTTGTATCTCTTGATTATATAAATAAATTCAATGTGTTGATTGATTTATTTAATGCGGTGAATGATTTTTATTTATCGCTGATATATCGGCTCATATGTTTTGAAACCGTTGTGTTTGCGACATTAAACCGGCGTCTTCTGCTTAAATTTGCATAAGTTTATGTGGATTTCGCATGAAGCACTTCTGTTGTTTCGCTTAAGAAAAAAGCTGCATCC
>JAIRVW010000179.1 GCA_031253705.1 Brucellaceae bacterium | reverse complement strand
ATCGGGATCAGAACCGAACGGAACGAACCAAGGAACAACAGGATCACGATCACAACGATGATCATTGCTTCTGCAATTGTCTTGAAAACCTCAACAATCGAAGAAGAAATCTGCTCAGTCGCGTCATAAACGAGAATGATCTTCATGCCCTGCGGCAGGCTTTCCTGAATGCTCGGCAGCTCCTTGTTCACAGCTGTCGCCATGTCAATCGGGTTTGCCGAAGGTGTCGGGAACACACCGATAAATGTACCGCTGGAACCGTTAAAGGTCACAACTGTATCCGTGCTTTTTGCAGCCAGTTCCACACTGGCAACATCACGCATGCGGATGATATCAGCACCGTCCGCACGGATCGGCATTTCCGCGAAAGCCTCAGGTGTCTGCAGCGTGGAGCGCAGCGTGATCGAGGTTGCGAAATATTCGTTCTTGGTCTTACCGGGTGCCGACAGGAAGTTAGACGCTTTGATGGCGGACAGTACTTCCGAAGCACTTACGTTACGGGCAGCCATGCGAATAGGGTCAACCCAGACGCGCATGGAATACTCCTGACCACCGAGGATCTGCGCATCAGCCACACCTTCAATGGTGGACATGCGCGGACGGATCACGCGGTCAATATATTCCGTGATCTGCTCATTGGTCATATTCGGGTTCTGAACGGCAAGATACATGGTCGCAAAAGACTGACCTGTACCCTTGGAAATCACCGGATCTTCAGATTCTGTCGGCAGATCGCCGCGCACCTGATTAACCTTGGAGATAACCTCAGTCAGAGCCGCATCAGGGTTCGCCCCGAGCTTCATCTGTACCGTAACAACACTGACAGACTGACTACTTTTGGAAGTCACATAGTCAACATTTTCGGTCGTCGCCACCGCTTTCGCGATAGGCGCCGTAATGAAGCCCTGAATAAGCTCGCCATTCGCACCCGCATAGGCAGTCGTAACGGTGATCACCGTTTCGTCCACTTCCGGATACTGCCGCACTGACAGATTGAAAATGCCCTGCAAACCCAGCAGGATAATCATCAGCGCAACAACAATCGAAAGAACCGGCCTGCGTATAAAACTATCAGAAAAGCTCATCTCTCGACCTTATTTTTTATTCTGGGCATCAGCAGGATTGACCTTATTGTCAATATGCGCGCTCATCCCGTTGCTCAGACGGTTCTGGCCGGAAGTCACGACAATATCGCCGTCTTTCACACCGCTCAGAACTTCAACATTATTACCGGTACGGCGGCCGAGCTTCACAAAGACCTGATGCAGAACCAGATTGTCAGCCGGTGCTGCTGCATCAGCTTTTGGTGCATCAGCAGCTTTCGCTGCATCGTCTTTGGCTGCTTCTTTTTTCACAACGGTGAAAACATAATCGCCGTAAAGGCTGGTAACGACGGTGGTCAGCGGCAGAACAATAACATTGTCCTCCTGCGGCAGCACAACGCGGACCTGTACGAACTGACCCGGTACCAGTGACTTGTCAGAATTATCAACCTGCGCCTGAATGGAAACCAGACGGCTTGCAGGATCAATCTTCGGATCAATACCGATGATCTTACCCTTAAAGGCATAATCCGCAGCCGATGCACCGATCTGAACGTCCTGACCGATGGACAGGTTCTTCAGTTCCTGCTCAGGTACAGTGAAATCAACGCGCATGGTATCAACATTCTGCAATGTTGCCACAACGGTGCCCGGAGCCATGAACTGGCCGATATCAACGCGGGAAATACCGATAACACCGGAGAAAGGTGCAATCAGACGCTTCAGATCAAGCGTTGCCTGTGCCTTGGCAACATTGGCCTTGGCGGATGACAAAGCTGCAGCAGTTGTATCAACATTGGACACAGCGCCGACGCCCTGTGTGCGCAGGGTCTGGGCACGTTTGTAATTCTGTTCGCTCAGTTCAGCTTCAGCTTTGGTGGCAACCAGATCAGCTTTCTGGATTTCATCATCCAGCTGTACCAGAAGGTCGCCTTTTTTGATCTGCTGGTTAGGCTTGAACAGGATTTCCTTGACGATACCGTCGATCTGGAATGTCAGATTAACGCCGTCTTCAGCGCGGGCGGAGCCGATCGCTTCAACACCAGGCAACCACTGCCCTGGCTTAACCTCAATGGTCGAAACAGCTTGTGAAGGCTGCTTCATGTTAGCGAAGAAATCCTTGATCGCCTGTGCGCGGAACAGATTGAAGCCAATCAGCCCTCCGCATACCAGAACGAGCAATATAATCGCGATGATGAAACGCTTAATCATCTTATGTGGCACTCCTGCCGCAGAATGGATACAGAACGAAGAATGTCCAATCGGCATGGCTGGACATACGTTAATACTAAATAGGGTGCGATAACTGTACGTTAAGCAGAAAATTGTCAACTAAGCTCTGGTAACGCTATGGTCATCAGCATTGTCCGGTTTTGGGTTTACCGGCGCGTATTTGCCTGATTTACAGCAACAATTTCAGGTGCAACACAAACTCAGGAAGTGAAACAGCAGCCGGAAATGTCAATTTTCGCCTGTTTCAGGAACAAGATTTTGTTAAGAAACCGCAATTTCATCTCCGATCACTATAAATTCAGCCATATTTGCCGGATTTAACCGGAGCTTAGACTAAAAAGCAGATTTTTACACCTTATATTATCTGCCTCTTTCGCGCCGGCATCACTCACGAAATTGTTATGAATTTTAGTCATATATATAAAGTATGCAGTATGACTGAACGGTGCCGGAAATGCTTTACCGCGCAGCAATATGACATGATTCATCACGGATTATGAATACAGCTATTGCAGTATTTTTTCACGTATCTGTCAGAATAACCGCGGAAAGCTTCCGAAGTTGTGCCTGAAAACGCAAACAGCCTGCTGCAAACGGATGAGACGAAGACCATGATCAAAGCACAGATTTTCATCATTCCCGCTCTGCTGGCAGCTTCTGTATTGCTCACCGCTCCGGCTATTGCCGAACAGCAGAATTTCAAAACCGGCAGTGAATCCAAGCGCCCTGCCCCTGTCTATTCCCTTCCCGGTGTCAAACCGGCCAAACCGATTGTGACACCGCAACCTGAGCCTGAAGAGAATAATCTCACCACCAATCCGGACGGCAGTTTCAATATCGGCAATACGCGGGTGAAAATCAGCGGCTCGGTGATTGTGGATGTCGGCAACACCTCTGCTACACACAAATAAATCCGTACCCTCAGGCCTCATTGATTTTGCATTGCTCGGCGGCTTCATTCTCCGCACTGAAGTAGTGCACCTTACCGGAAAGAATAATGAAAGGATGATATCTGTTCAGCATTGCTGTTAGGCAATGAGTTGATTTAAGGTATAAATCAATCAACGCTTTAAATATCTATTTTAAAACAGCGATCTGAATATATTCCGGTAGCCTCAGAAGGTTAGATATCTCCAATGGAAGCAACGCAGCTTATTGAGATTTTCGCACATGTCCGCATTCTGATTGCGATGATAATAAGTCTCTCAATAGCGCGCATTTTA
>JAIRVW010000014.1 GCA_031253705.1 Brucellaceae bacterium | reverse complement strand
CGCAATATTCCGGTGCGCGGCGGTTCTGTCACGATCTACGGGCGCAATGTACCGGAACAACATCAGGTACAGGCCTTTGGTGAAACTATCCCAGTAGACCGTGAGCATGCTTTTGTGGTGCAGCGCATTCTGCCGCCGGGCAATCATGATGTGGATGTGGCGGTAAACGGCACATCCAAAAACAGCGGCCTGCATTTCAACCGTGATATCAATATTCCGGATAATGAATGGTTCTACGTCGCGCTGGCTGATCTGACTGTTGGTAAGCGTACAGGCGACAAGAATATCGAGAGCGTTCGCCCGGGTGAATATGACAGCGTCTATACGCGCGGTCGTCTTGCATTTTATCTGAAAGGCAAGATCAAAGGCGAATATCTGCTGACTGCCGCTGCTGATACGGCCGAAGATGATCTGGATCAGCTGTTCCGCAATTTTGGCAGCAAAGATCCGCGCCGTCTGCTGCGCCGCCTTGATCCGGATGATTATTATCCGGTTTATGGCGATGACTCGACCATGGTGGAAGATGCGCCGACAAACGGCAAATTCTATGTGCGTCTGGATCGCGGTGACAGCCATGTGATGTGGGGTAATTTCAAAACCCAGATCACCGGCACTGAGTTCATGCGTGCAGACCGTGCGCTTTACGGCGGTCAGGCGGTTTACCGCTCGGAAACCAGCACATCCTTCGGTGAGCGTAATACGGAAGTCACCCTTTATGGTGCGCAGCCGGATACGCTGCCGCAGCGCGAGGAATTCCTTGCCACCGGCGGTTCCGCCTATTTCATGAAGCGTCAGGACATTATCGAAGGTTCGGAAACGCTGACCATTGAAGTGCGTGATCCGATTACCGGACGTGTGATTGAACGCCGGACTTTGCGTGCCGGTGAAGATTACCGTTTTGACTATCTGCAGGGCGTGGTCATTCTCACTAGGCCTTTGTCGACGTCAACGGCAACCAGTGATCCGGTGCGCAGTGGTGCATTGGGCGGCAACAAAATCTATCTGCTTGCGCAATATGAGTTTGAACCGTCTGCCAGCGATGTTGATGGTTTCAGCTATGGCGGCCGCGTGCAGCAATGGCTGAGCGATAAAGTGCGTGTCGGTGCGACAGGCATGAACGAGACTACCGGTACTGCGGATCAGCAGGCAGGCGGTGCGGATATTCAGCTGCGTCATTCCGAAACCACGTTTCTGGAAGGTGAAGTTGCTGTCTCGAAAGGTGAGGGCTTTGGTCTGAACCGCTCGACCGACGGTGGTTTGACAATGAGCAATACCGGACCAGCCGGCAGCCGTGACCGCACTGCAACCGCATGGCGCGTCCGTGGTCAGGTTGATCTGGAAGATCTGACCGATAACGGCGCTAAGGGTATTCTCGGCGGCTATTACGAAAATCGTGAAGCCGGTTTCTCCTCGCTCTATGATCAGGTGCTGGTGGATAAGCAACTCTGGGGTCTGCATGCCGATCTGGAACTGCGCGAACGCACCAAGCTGAAACTGACCTATGACGACTTCAAAGATGATGACGGTCAGATCAAGCGCGAAGGCAAATCCAGCATCAGCTATGAGCTGGATGAATATTGGAAACTGTCTTTCGGTGTTGCCTATACGGAACTGATGTCGCCAACGGCGATCAAATCCGGCAAGCGCGGCTATGACGGCTCCCGTCTTGATGGCGGTGTGCGTGTGGATTACCGCGCCAGCAATGATTATTTGTTCTATGGCTTCGGTCAGGGGACAATGAGCCGCTCCGGCGATATTGATCGCAATGACCGTCTCGGTGTCGGTACAGAGATTAAACTGACAGACAAAGTCGGCGTCACCGGCGAGATCTCTTACGGCACTCATGGTGTCGGCGGTCTGGCAGGTCTGACCTATGATCCGAATGCGGATGATCATTACTATATCGGCTACCGCCTTGATCCGGATCGCGCTTTCGATCTCAACCGCACTTACGATCTGAGCGGTCGTGACAAAGGCGCGATTGTCGGTGGTGTCAAACGCCGTATCGATGATGTTGCTTCCGCCTATATGGAAAACAGCTACGATATGTTCGGCCTGCGCCGCTCATTGACCCAGACCTATGGTGTTGTCTATACGCCGGATCCGGTCTGGACGATCAATGCCGGTTTTGAAGCCGGTCGTATTCACGACAATACGCTCAATTCAGCCGGTTTCGAAAACTCGGATTTTGACCGTTATGCGCCGTCGCTGGCCGTTGGTTACAAAGACGAAGAAGCCGGTATTGATGCGCGTATGCGCGGTGAAGTGCGTATTGAAAATTCCGAAGACGGCACCCGTGATCAGAACACCTATCTGCTGGCCGGTGGTGTTGCATGGAAAACCAGTGAAGACTGGCGTGCTCTGGCGAATTTCGATGCGGTTATCTCCGACAGCAATTCTTCGCTGACCTCGGTTCAGAATACGGATTATGTCGAAACATCGCTCGGCTATGCTTATCGTCCGGTTGAAAATGACCGTCTGAATGCGCTGTTTAAATATACCTGGCTCTATGACATGCCGGGCAATAACCAGCTGATCAGCGGCTCGACACGCGATATGTATGCACCGGCGCAGCGCAGCCATATTCTCTCGGCAGATTTCACTTATGATCTGGTGCCGTGGCTGTCGGTCGGCGGTAAATACGGTTTCCGCATCGGTGAGGTCAAATACCGGATTGCTGATAATGCAGGTGCTTTCCTGCCTTACTGGCAGCGTTCTTCCGCACATCTTGGTATTGTGCGCGCCGACCTGCATATTGTGAAGGAATGGGATGTTCTGCTTGAGGGCAGGGTCATGCATCAACCGGAAGCCAAAACCACCGATTTTGGTGCTCTGACAGCGGTTTACCGTCATGTGGGCAACAATTTCAAAGTGGGTGTCGGCTATAATTTCGGCCGCTTCTCTGATGATCTGCGCGACCTGACCATGGATGATCGCGGTGTCTTCCTCAATATGGTCGGCAAGTTCTGATCCTGCGGACAGGTCTGAAGTTCAAACACCCCGCATTGCAAAATGCGGGGTGTTTTTTTGCCTGCTGTCAGACCGGATTTTATTGCGAGAGGAGTGTGTGGAAACCGGTAATGCGCAGCAGATGTGCACGCCATTCCGCAATGGCCTGATAATTATTCACATACCAACGCAGAGCCGAATAGACCTGATTGAATGCTCCGACTGTCATCATCAGCCCGCCGAAATTCAGCCCGCCGGAAAAATAGATCGGTGCGGCAGCTAAAATCGGCACCACAATGGCCATCCAGCCAAAGCCTGCCGAAATCCATGTGAGGTTGGTTTCGGTCAGAATAAGCTTTTTGACACTGAGATAGAGGTTCTGGAACTTATCGCGCAGGAAATTGATTTTGCGTTCGCTGTCATCCACGGTCGGATAATTGTGGTTCTCGCTGATAATCGTGACCAGTGCCGAACGGAATTCGGCCTCCTGTGCCTCACGCGCAGCATTGAGCCGCACCAGTCCGCGGCCGACCAGCTTGCTTAACGCAGAGGCGAGCCCGACATAGAGAACCGCCGACCAGACCATATAGCCCGGCAGTGAAAAATCATGGCCACTATAGTGGAAGACAAAACCTTCCGAGACATTCCACAAAATGCCGACAAAGCTGAGGAGCAGAATGGTCGACTGGATAAAGCCGATCACCAGACCTGTGGTGGAATCTGCCAGCTGCCTTGTATCCTGATGAATACGCTGATCCGGATTTTGTGCGTAGAAATCCGTCTTGTCGAGCTTGGAGGCTTTATTGCCATGCAGCCAGCACTCAATCAGGCCTTTGACAATGGCCTGGCGCATCATCACGGAGAGTGTTTGCTGAAACCAGCTTTGTGCCACATTGAGCACCAGCAAGCCGGCAGCGATAAAGACAAAGATCTGTAATTGCCGGATAAATTCAGGGACATTGCGCTGCTCAATGGCATTGTAAAACGGCACATTCCATTGATTGAGCGTGACTTGTCCGTAAGCCGTTGCCAGCAGAATGACCAGCAATGAGGCGGACAGCGCCGCGAGTTTCAGGAACTCTTCGGACGTGTTCAGCAGCCTGCGCAGAATGCGAAGCTGCATGAAAAAAGGAATGTCCGGTAAATGGCTGTCGCTCTGAGGGTCTTGTTGATTTGGCTCCGACACGCTTTGTTGACCCCGTGCTTATGAGATTGCTTTCAAAATAATCGAATTCAGGGGGCTGTGCCAGAGCTGTTGATGAAAAAATACAGACGGGACTGAAAAGAAAAACAGGCACAAAAAACCTCCGGTCAGAGACTGGCCGGAGGTGTGTTTTGTAACGGTGAAAACCGGATCAGTCTTCTTTGCCGTAAATGCCGGTATGGATCACACCATCGGCACCGCACCATGCGCGGTACATGCCAGGGCTGTTGAACGGCAGTTCAATATTGCCTTTGGCATCAACGGCGATCAGGCCGCCGGAGCCACCGAGCTCGCCCAGTTCCTGCACAACATCACCCGCAGCCTGTGAAAGGCTCTGACCTGCCCAGCGCATACGCGCATCAATTTCATGACCAACTGCCCAGCGGATGAAATACTCGCCGTGGCCGGTGGCGGAAATCGCTGCGGTTTTATCATCTGCCCATGTACCGGCGCCGATCACAGGGCTGTCACCCACGCGACCCGGTGTTTTTGCAGTCATACCGCCGGTCGAGGTGGCAGCAGCAATATGACCGTGTTTGTCGAGGGCAACCGCACCGACTGTACCGTGTTT
>JAIRVW010000362.1 GCA_031253705.1 Brucellaceae bacterium | reverse complement strand
ATATCGGTGTGGATAAACACTACGCGGTCTGGGGACTGGCGCTGATCGGCTTTTTCAATGTTATCGGTTCACTGGGCGCAGGCTTCCTCGGCCAGACCTATTCCAAACCGAAAATGCTGGCACTGATCTATCTGCTGCGCTCAATATTGGTGGCCTGCTTTATTTTGCTGCCACAGTCGGGCACCAGTGTGCTGATCTTCTCGGCCATTATGGGCTTGCTCTGGCTCTCAACCGTGCCACCAACCAATGGCCTTGTCGCGACGATGTTCGGCACACGCCATCTTGGTCTGCTCGGCGGCACGCTCTACCAGATGTATAACAGTTATGATGCTGTTTGGTGGCTGAGCATTATTCTCGGATTGTTTGCAGCGCTGATCCATCTGCCGATCCGCGAAACAGCAGTACAGCGCCCTGCTCTCGCGGCAGCATAAATCAGGCAGCGCGGGTTAAAGCAGAAATAAAGCCGGAGCGCGACTCCGGCTGTTGCTGCCCCCGCGGCTCCCATACATGACGGGTGAAGAAAAAGCCGGTCAGTTTAAATGCCGTACAAATATCCGGAACAGTCTCGGCTCTGACGCGGGAATTACAGACAAATTCCGGCATAGCCAGTAACCGGTCTGCCCAAGGCGCACCGGCATCGCGGGATACGGCGCGTCCGCTTTTCGGCGAGACATAAATCAGATCAGTGGTGCCGCCGGTTGCGGCACAGCTTTTGAGATCGAGGCCGAAGCCCAGCTCTTCCAGCAACATCAGTTCAAAACGCAGCAACAACTCACCGGCAGCCACCGGCGTGTCGCAATGTTCCAGTAAGAGCTGCAATGTTTCATAGAGATTTTGGTGCGGGTCGCGCTCCGGTAACAAGCGCAAATGCGCTGCCGCGAGCTGAATAGCGAACAGCGCCACCGGCAGATCAATCAGCCGCGCTGCGGAAAAGCTCAGAGGCTCGATCTGGTAAGAACCCAGATGTTCATCGAGCCGCGCCCACCAATGTAGCGAAACATGATTACCGACCTGCAGCATCGGCTGCATACGCTTGGAGCGGCCACCGCGCACCACGCCCATATGGCGGCCGTGGGCGCGGGTCATCACCTCCACAATGGCACTGCTCTCGCTATGCCGTCTTGTGCCGAGAATGATGCCCTCGTCGCGCCACTCCATAATCAGCCAACCTCAGGAATTCGGGAATTCCAGACCCATTTCACGGTAACGCTCAGGATCATTGCCCCAATTGTCACGCACTTTCACGAACAGGAACAGGTGAACCGGCTGCTCGAGAATAGCAGACATTTCCTTGCGGGATGCCTGACCGATTGCCTTGATCGTCTCGCCTTTATGGCCGAGGACAATCTTCTTCTGGCTGTCGCGCTCAACATAAACAACCTGCTCAATACGCACCGAACCGTCTTTGCGCTCTTCCCACTTTTCGGTTTCTACCGTTGAGGAATAAGGCAGTTCTTCATGCAGGCGCAGATAGAGCTTCTCACGAGTGACTTCCGCTGCAAGCTGGCGCATCGGCATATCGGAAATCTGATCTTCCGGATAATACCAAGGGCCGTAAGGCATTTGGGCAACCAGATATTTCAGCAGATCTTTACAGCCCGAACCGTTCAGCGCCGAGATCATGAAAGTGCTTTCAAATTTCACTTTCTCATTGGCGGCCTGTGCCAGTTCCAGCAGCTTTGGCGGGTCAACACGATCAACCTTGTTGAGGATCAGAATCTTTTTCTGATGCGTGTTTTCAAGGCTGGTCAGCAAAGCCTCAGCGGATTCATTCATACCGCCCTGTGCATCGAGCAGGATCAGCACCAGATCGGCATCACGGGCACCGCCCCATGCGGTTGTGACCATTGCGCGGTCAAGACGACGCTTCGGCTTGAAGATACCCGGCGTGTCAACCAGCACGATCTGTGTCTGATCTTCAGTGATAATACCACGCACCAGAGCACGGGTGGTCTGCACCTTATGGGTCACAATCGACACTTTGGTGCCGACCAGGCGATTTACCAAAGTGGATTTGCCCGCATTCGGCGCACCAATCAGCGTCACAAAACCCGAACGGGTCTGTGCTTCTGCTGTGGTTGTGCTGTCACCCTGCGGATGGTTGATTTCAGTCATTTTTATCTCTTTTAAAGCCAGCGCTATATCGGAAATGCTCTGAAGAACCTGCGCAGGTTTAACGAGCTCTATTTAAGTTTAGCGCAAATTAGAATTTTTTATAAGATCAGTTAGTTCTGCCAGACGCCCTGACGATGCAGCAGATTTTCAGCAGCATCCTGCTCGGCAATACGCTGGGAGCGCCCTGTGCCGGTTGCCGGCTGGAAACCGGAAATCGCCACTTCCACCACAAAGACCGGCTCATGGTCAGGACCGGTGCGGCTGACAATGCGATAAACAGGCTGCAATTTGCCTTGCTGTTTGCCCTGCTGATGCGCCCATTCCTGCAGCTCTGTCTTGGCATCACGACGTGCCGCATCGCTCACCTTGGAGCGCGGCTCCCAATATTTGAGCACAAAGCCGCGCGCAGCTTCCAAACCACCATCCAGATAGATCGTGGCAATCAGCGCTTCGATCACATCGGCACGCACATTGAGCAGGCGCTTGTCATTGAGGCTTTTAATATCGGAACCGGTTTCAATCAGATCACCCAGACCGATTTCATCGGCAACAGATGCACAACCTTCAGCGCTGACCAGCGCGTTCAGGCGCACGGACAACTCACCTTCCGGCGCATCGGGGAAAGCTGCAAACAGCATTTCCGCAATGATCAGTCCGAGAACACGGTCACCGAGAAATTCCAGCCGCTCGTAGTTCGAGCCGGATTGCGGCCGTGCACTGGAATGTGTCAATGCGCGCTCAAGGCGCGCATGATCGATAAAAGTATGGCCGGTTTTTTCTTGCAGTATTTTTATACGCTGACGATCAGAAACCATTATCAGGCTCCTGACCGGCAGCTTTATCAGCGATGAATTCAGTCAAAACACACATCAGTTATTTGTTGTTACAACGGATTTAGGATTTTCCGTTGCACCAACCCAGTTCAGCAAGCGGTCGAACCGCAGATTGGTCGGCCAGCGCCACAGTTCCAGCGGGCTGTATTTTCCGGAGATGGAGAAGAAGATGACATTCGCGCGGCCAACGAAATTCTCATATGGCACATAGCCGACAGAATAACGGCTATCCAGCGAATTGTCACGGTTATCACCCATCATGAAATAGTGACCGGCAGGCACTTCGAACACCCGCGTATTGTCGCCCATTGCATTCGGGTTAACGTCCAGAGTTTCGTAGGAAACGCCGTTCGGCAGTGTCTCACGATAGACTTCAATCGGACGATTTTCGTCGGTCACATCCGGATTGGAAATTTCACCGACTTTTTCACGCGGTACGGCGACATCATTGATGTAGAGAATGCTGTCACGTACCTGAATTTTATCACCCGGAAGGCCGATCACGCGCTTGATATAATCAATATTGGTGTCGCTCGGCAGTTTGAAAACTGCAACATCACCACGCTTCGGCTCGGAGCCCCAGATGCGGCCTTCGAACAGATCGGGCGAAAACGGCAGAGAATATTTCGAATAGCCATAAGCATATTTGGAAACGAACAGATAGTCGCCTTCCAAAAGCGTCGGACGCATGGAACCGGACGGAATACTGAATGGCTGGAACAGCAAAGTACGGATGACAAGCGCCAGCAGCAGAGCCTGCACAATAATACTGACGAGTTCACCGGCACCGCCGGATTTTTTCACTTCACTCTTGTTAGACAAGCTCGACCTTCTCCGCTTTTGCGCGCGTTTATTGTGCGACTCTTAACCTCTACAAAGCCATGAAGCAATCAGGAACTCACTGATCAAAGGACAGCACCCTGCCTGCGTTGCATAAAACCCGCATTTAGAGCGTGTCGCGTTTGGTTCTATCCACTGTGCTCGCTCTATCTGTTTGCTTTTACGCATGTCGTTACCGGAAAACCGGTTCCCACTTTTCCGCGACATGCTGCAGGCCGGTTTTTCAATAAAAAACACCATACCGGCTCTTGCTTTTATGACCCGCGATTCATGACTAAAAGACGAACCGTTCTGATCCTGAAAATTGTTCAAATTATTGCACAGACTGGCATTTTCATTCTGGTTATCACGAAAATTCCATGATGTATTCTGTGTCGCAATATTGAAAATCAGTGTTCAACCGGTCTCATTAAAAGAACGTCAGGTACTGAATAAAACGCAGGGGAATAAAAAGATCATGACACAACCGGTCGAAATCCGTCTCTTCACCGCACAGGACAAAGCGGCATGGCTGCCATTGTGGAAAGCCTATCAGGATTTTTACAAAACCAGCATTGCCGATGATGTCACAGATAAAAGCTGGGAGAGATTGCTGGATAGCGCAGAACCGATGAACGGCGCATTGGCTTTTGTTGACGGTCAGGCCGTCGGCCTAGTCCATTACATCCGCCATCGCTCCACATGGGCGACAGGTGATTACTGCTATTTGCAGGATCTCTACGTTAATCCGGAAATTCGTGGCAAAGGCATCGGACGCGCATTGATTGAGCATGTCTATAAGGCTGCGGCAGAGAACGGTTGCTCACGCGTCTCTGGGCTGACCCACGAGACCAATACCGATGCAATGGTGCTCTATGACCGTGTTGCCGATAAATCCGGCTTCATCCAATATCGTAAAATGCTTTAGAGTGCCGTGCGCCCTAACACTTTAGGTGAAACAAAAAAGCGCCCGTACTATGCGGGCGCCATCTTCTATCTTCAGGCTGGCACAGCTTCAATAATCACAAAAGCCTGCGCCATCGGATATTCGTCCGTAATGCTCAGATGCACCACGGCCTTCATACCTTCCGGCATCATTGACTGCA
>JAIRVW010000358.1 GCA_031253705.1 Brucellaceae bacterium | reverse complement strand
AGATCACAGGCTTTCCGATTGTGCCGACCATGTCGGCGATCATGATGCAGATGAAAGATCTGACTGCAGGTTTGCTGCCGGATCTGCGTTATATTACCAATACGGCTGCGCAATTACCGGTACCGCATATTGAATTTCTGCAGCGCATTGTGCCGAATGCGGAAATTTACTCGATGTATGGCATGACGGAATGCAAGCGCTGTACATGGCTGCCGCCGCATATGATCAGCCGGAAGCCGGAATCTGTTGGCATCGCCTTGCCGAACAGCGAAGTTTATCTGATTGATGAACAGGGCGGAACCGTACCTGTCGGCGAGGCCGGTGAGATGGTCGTGCGCGGTCCCAATGTGATGCAGGGCTATTGGAATAATCCTGAAGCCAGTGCTGAAGTGCTGCGGACAGGGCGTCATCCGTGGGAAAAAGTGCTGCATACCGGCGATCTGCTGCGCATGGACGCGGACGGTTATTATTATTTTGTCGGCCGCAAGGATGACATCATCAAATCGCGCGGCGAAAAAGTGCCGCCGAAAGAGGTGGAAACGGTGCTCTACAGTCACTCCGCAATTCGCGAGGCTGTGGTTGCCGGTGTGCCGGATGCGATGTTGGGGCAGGCGATCACGGCACTGGTGACCACCGGCGAGGCGGAACTGAGTGATCAGGAAATCATCCGGTTCTGCCGTCAGCATCTGGAAGATTATATGGTTCCGGTTTTTGTGCAGATTGCAGACGAACTGCCGCGCACCGATACCGGAAAAATCAGCCGTCGTCTTGCGGCGGAAATATTGGCCAAACAATACAGGCAGTTTCAGGATGAGTAACATGTACGGATTTTCTGCTCAGACGATGGTGATTGATGCGGAAGCAGAGGTGGCGAAGATTACCGCCGCTTTGCGCAGCCAGCTGCGTGGCCTGCGCCGTCGTGGTCTGGTGGTCGGTATTTCCGGCGGGATTGACTCCAGTGTCAGCACGGCACTGGCTGTGCGGGCTGTCGGTGCGGACAAGGTGTTCGGTATTTTTATGCCGGAGAATGACTCTGATCCGCTATCGCTGGCACTTGGTCAGAAACTGGCGGCGACGTACGGCGTACAGACAGTGATTGAGGATATCGGGCCTGCGCTGGCGGCAATGGGCTGTTATCGCCGCCGTGATGATTTTATTCGCTCTGTCGTGCCTGCCTATGGTGAGGGCTGGGCATCGAAGCTGGTGATTAATAATGCATCAGAAAATGGCGGCTATAATATTTCTTCGCTGGTCGTGCAGTCGCCGGATGGTCAGCAGGAGAAAATCCGTCTGACACCGGATGCTTATTTAGGCATTGTTGCTGCCACCAATATGAAGCAGCGCACCCGCAAGCAATTTGAATATTATCATGCCGACCGGCTGAATTTTGCGGTTGTCGGTACGCCGAACCGTCTGGAATATGATCAGGGCTTCTTTGTGAAGAATGGCGACGGCGCGGCAGATGTGAAGCCGATTGCCCATCTTTACAAGACGCAGGTCTATCAGCTGGCGGATTACCTCGGTGTACCGGCGGAAATCCGTAAACGTCCGCCGACAACGGATACTTTCTCGCTGGCACAAACGCAGGAGGAATTCTATTTCTCGCTGCCTTATAATCTGATGGATATTTGCCTCTATGCACTGAACCACGGAATTGATGCGGCAGAAACGGCGCAAGCGACCAATCTGAGTGAGACACAGGTGCAGAATGTCTGGGCGGATATTGCCGCAAAACGCAAAACCACCAAGGCATTGCACGAGCCGCCGCTGCTGGTTGAACCGGTGAAAGATTTCCTGAAATAAAAATAAAAACCGCCTTGATGGCGTTTTTTTTAGTTCTGTTTCGTGCTGTGACCGGAAGTGTTTTAAAGCGGGTTTCCGCTCAGGCAACTCCAGTGTTCACCGGCGATACCATTGAGCTGGGCGCGGCCGGTTTCAAAAGGTACCAGCATTGCAGGGTCTTTTGCCCAGACCATGGTGGATGCAAGATGGGTGAAGGCAATGCGTTTGCCGAGCATCGCTTCCATCATCAGCGGTTGCGTGCGTCCGCGGATCGCCACCGCACCATTTTGTGCCGCATGATGGATCAGTGTATCAATTGTCTGGCTGGCGGCTTTGGGGTGGCTGAGCAGCTCCAGAACCCGTGCGGTACCGCCATTCTGCAAATGATAGAGAAACAGGCCGACGGTTTTGCCGGTTTTCGTGGCCGCTTTTACCATAAAAGGCTGGCCGTAATCCGGTTTCTGCAGCGCATCCTGTAACCGTGCATCAAATTGTTCTCCCTGCCATTGCGGGCGGTAGGAAAATTCCGCGCTGAACTGATGATAGAGCGCGGTGAACTCTGCCGCATCAATTTGCTGACATTGCAGTGCCTGACCTGCCGTCCAGTTCTCCGGCGTGCCCGACCAGCGCAGGCTGAGAGGCGGCATGGCATTGCGTTTGCGCCGGTCAATAAAATTGGTGACAGGGCGGAAGATTTTCAGGAGGGACAGTTTTGAACCGGCGGTCCCAAGGGCAAAATTCAGCGGACTGATAATCCGCAGCCAGTCGAGACTGTAATTGGTCAGCTGAATGGCATTGAGTTTCTTCCACATTGCTGCTGTGGTCTCACTCGCGGTTTCGGTGAGGATCAGATCATAATTGTCGTCCAGCAGACTGCGCATCAGTTTGGCACCGCCAAGCGGGTCTTGCTCGTGATTGTCGACCATCAGCGAGCCGACCATTGCTGCCTTGAGCGTTTTTCCCTCACAGGAATAATCAAAATAATTGACGCCGATAAAGCCGGAAACAGCACCTTGCTCATTGATCAGAACTTTTGATGCAGGTGCTGTTTCTCCGGCAAGGCCGGTATAGAGATGCTGAAGATAGCGGGTGAGTTCCTGAGACGGCTGTGCGTCACTGTTGCGGAAAATCTTCTGAAACAGCCGGGTAACATCCGGCATATCCGCCTGTTGTAAAAATCTGATTTCACTCATGCAGAAAAGCCCCCGCTTTGCTGAAATTTGCTCGGTTTTGTTTCCCCAAAATCGTGATCAAGATAAACTTGACTCTTTTTATCAAGTTTAATATTGCCTGACATATAGAGTGAAACTCTTTCTTTAAATTTCTGTCTATCAAAACTTGTCATGAATGTCATGGCAGGACGGATGCTGTCCGCCTGCCAAAGGGGGTATTATGTCTGTTGTCAGGCGCTGTCTGCAAGCATCACTCACCGGTACAATTTTAAGTCTTTCCGGTTTAAGTCTTATCACTTTTGCTGAGGCACAGGAGCCAAAACCGGCGGAAGATAAAGCTGTCACGCAAAAAGCGGGAAGCGCCACACAATTGCAAACGATCACAATCAGCGGCGGGCTGAATGGTGGCTTTGTGCAGGGCGACGGCGTGTATCGTACACCGGCCGCGGTGAGTTCTGTCAGCGGTGATGCTTTGCAGGAGCGTTTTGGCGGCGATGCGCAGGCGGCATTGCGCTCGACACCGGGTGTTTTTACCCGTCAGCAGTCCAGCCAGCCCGGTATTGAGGTGAATATTCGCGGCATGAGCGGTTTTGGCCGTGTGAATGCAATGATTGACGGTGTGCCGCAGACTTTCCGCAATGTGGCAGGCCATGCGTCTTCCGGCGGCACGCTGCTCTATGTGCAACCGGAATTGCTGGGTGGTATTGATGTCACCAAAGGCGCGGTCGGCGGAGCTGCCGGTATGGGAACGCTGAGCGGTGCCGCCAATTTCCGCACGCTGGATTTTGATGATATTGTTTTACCCGGACACGATGTCGGTGTTCTCACGCGCTGGAAAGCCGGAACCAACGGTTTTGGTGGTTCCGGTATGCTGGCCGGTGCTGCACGTGCCAATCTGAATGATGATAAATCCAGCAATGTCAGTATTCTCGGCGCTTTTGCTCGCACATCTTTCGGTACGTTTAAAAATGGTGACGGTGTTTATGTTGACGGCGGACGCGATGCCACAAACCGTCCGGGCGGCGGGCTGATCAAATTTGAAGTTGCCCCGTCTTCGGAACATAATCTCAAGCTTGGTGCACGCTGGTACGAAAACCGTTTTGTCTATGCCAATTACGAGCAGGATCTGAAAAACGCGTCCTATACCGCCAATTATGCCTATACGCCGGATGATAATGACTGGGTCGATCTGAAGGTGAATGCCTATTACAACCGCACCAATATGGATTATGCGGCAACCGGCGGCAGCTATCGCGGCCGTAAAACCGATAATCGCGGCTATGGTTTTGACATTTCCAATACCAGCAAAACCCTGCTGAGTGAGGATGTGCAGCTCAGCCTGTTCTATGGCGGCTCTTTGAGCAGCGATGAATATCTGATCAATAATTATCGCGGGGCTAATCCTCCCGGCACTTTGAAGAAATCCAGCGGTTTCACCGATGCGACTTTGTCGTGGAGTATTTTCGCATTGACCGGCGGTCTGCGCTATGATCACTGGAATGTGGAAGGTTATCAGCCCGCCTATGCAGCCGGTACGGGCGATTGTCCGGCGGGTGGTCCTGCCTGCGGTAATAAGGATATCGAGCGCAGCAGCGGCAAATGGCTGCCGAAAGTCTCGCTAACGGCGCAGCCTTATGACGGGCTGGAGCTTTATGCGACTTATGCTCATACATTCCGTCCGCCGACCGTGCAGGAAATGTTCTTCTCGCTGATCCCGATCGGTGCAGGGCTTGGCAGCGGTATTGCCAATAATCTCGGCCTCGAGCCGGAATATAGCAAAGGCTGGGATATCGGTGTGAATATTACCGAAGACGGGCTGTTGCGCAGCGGCGATAAATTCCGTCTGAAAACCGGTTTCTTCCATAATTCCATTGAGAATTTTGTCGTCAATGATTTTGTGGATGTGCCGAACCGTGGGCCGACAGCGATGTGGATCAATCGTCCGGGCATTACCAAAATGTATGGCTGGGAAATTGAAGGCAGCTATGATCTCGGCTTCTTCTATACCAATGTGTCTTATACCAAAGCCAAGACCGATCAGCCGATCGGCGAGGGTGCCGGTGCAGGGAACGGCGATGCCTTTATGATACCGGAACAGTACGGCACGCTGGATGCCGGTATCCGTCTGTTTGATGAGACGCTGACACTGGGTGCGCAGGCGCGCTATTTCGGCAAGAGCAGCTATGCCGGTTTCGGTACGGATTTCGGTCAGAAATTCGCATTGCCGAGCTATATGCTCTACGATCTTTACGGTTCCTATAAGCTGAAAGAAAATGCGG
This sequence comes from Brucellaceae bacterium, assembly GCA_031253705.1. Lineage (GTDB taxonomy): Bacteria > Pseudomonadota > Alphaproteobacteria > Rhizobiales > Rhizobiaceae > Pseudochrobactrum. The sequence goes on along the minus strand of JAIRVW010000358.1, from coordinate 10,150 downwards.
AACTGTTTTTCTCGGTTGAGAATGTGGCGAATAAAAACTACCGCGTTGCCGTCTCAGGCCCTCTGGGTGAGAATGAATATTCAGGCAAAGGCCGCAGCTTCATTTTCGGAGCCAGCGCTAAGTTCTGATACAGGTCTCAGAACACCGGAGCAGATCAGACCCGCCGGACAGGTTCCGGCGGGTCTTTTTATGTCTGACGAAAAAACTTCACAGTTGCGTCAAAATAGCCAGTTCGCCTTTTTGCAATGTTGCCTATGGTACGGGCATAGGGTTCGGTTACAGCTTGAACATTGATTTTACTGGCTGTTTGAATTTTTCAGTGTGATTATTAAGCCGAACCATGCATGATGGAGCATCTGCTTCGGATAGGAAATTCTACGGTGTCGCAAAGCGTATCCCCTTTAGCCCCGTTTAAACATAAAGCTTTCCGCTCTTTATGGACTGCGACGCTTGCTTCTAATCTCGGGGGGCTGATCCAGACCGTCGGTGCGGGCTGGATGATGACCACCATCGCCCAGTCGTCCAATATGGTGGCACTGGTGCAGGCCTCCACCACTCTGCCGGTGATGTTTTTCTCATTATTTGCCGGTGCACTGGCGGATAATTTTGACCGGCGCCGGATTATGCTGATCGCGCAATTCATGATGCTGCTGGTGTCGCTGATGCTGGCGATTTTCGGCTATATGGGTTGGCTCACACCATGGCTGTTGCTGAGTTTTACATTCTTGATTGGCTGTGGCGGTGCCTTGCACAATCCGTCATGGCAGGCATCAATGGGTGATATTGTGCCGCGCTCGGATTTGCCGGGGGCAGTGGCGCTCAACAGCATGAGCTTTAATGCTATGCGTAGTATCGGCCCTGCGATCGGTGGCTTTATCGTGGCTGTAGCCGGTGCCGCTTTTGCCTTTATCATCAATGCTGTCAGCTATATTCCGCTGATCATTGCTTTGCTGCGCTGGAAACCGCAGGTTACAAAATCCACACTGCCGCGCGAGACTTTTGGCCGTGCCGTTTCCGCCGGTCTGCGCTATGTTTCCATGTCGCCGAACCTGATCAAGGTCATGTTTCGTGGTTTCCTGTTCGGTCTGTCGGCGATTGTCGTGCTGGCTTTGTTGCCGCTGGTCGCGCGTGATCTGGTGCAGGGAACGGCGCTGACCTATGGTATTATGCTGGGGGCTTTCGGCCTTGGCGCGATTGCCGGTGCTTTCACTTCCGGTGAGTTGCGTGAGAAATTCGCCAATGAAACGATTGTGCGCGGTGCATTTATTGCCTTTGGTATCAGCGTCTTTCTGCTGTCTTACAGCCATTCGGTTATTCTGAGCTGCCTGTTACTGTTGCCTGCCGGTGCATCATGGGTGCTGGCTTTGTCGCTGTTCAATGTTACCGTTCAGTTGTCCACACCGCGCTGGGTAGTGGGACGTGCTTTGGCGCTGTATCAGACGGCGACATTTGGCGGTATGGCGGCCGGTAGCTGGCTCTGGGGTTCGGTGGCTGATGGTTACGGTCCTGAAACGGCTTTAAGTGTTGCTGCCTTCACGCTGGTTGGCGGTGCACTGGTTGGTCTGGTGTTTAAACTGCCGGAATTTGACAAGCTTAATCTTGATCCGCTCAACTCATTTGCTGAACCGGAATTGCGTCTGGATATTCGTCCGCGCAGTGGTCCGATCATGGTGATGGTGGATTATCATATCGAACAGCATAATGTGCATGCATTTCTGGAGGCGATGGTGGCACGCCGTCGTATCCGCATTCGTGATGGTGCCCAGCACTGGGCGCTGCTGCGTGATCTAGAAACTCCGGATATCTGGACAGAGACTTATCATGTGCCGACATGGGTGGAATATGTGCGCCATAATCAGCGCCGTACCTATGCGGATGCGGCGGTGTCAGAGAAATTACTGTCACTGCATAAAGGGCCGGAAAAGCCGCGCGTTCATCGTATGATTGAGCGCCAGACCGTGCCTTTACATGATGATATGCCGCTGAAACCGCATATTGAAATCACCTGATTGGTTCTTTTTTCTGACATTTAAAACGCCGGTTTGTTTCACACAAACCGGCGTTTTGTATTTCAGGCTTACTCTTATGGCCTGAACGAAACATTCTCTGGCCATATGACGGAATGACGCCAATGTGATAAAACTATACAAATTACCTCATGTTTTCCGAAGCATTTTCGGCAAAAGTGAAAGCCGGATTTGCGAAGGACAATGCGAAATTAAAATAACTGTAACTGGCATATGCGTTGTGAGGCAGATTATGCAGATTGATATTCAGGATTTTCCGCTGGTACGAATGGACTATTCGGGCGAGGGCAAGCAAACTGTTGAAGAAACATTGCAGATTTTTGAGCAATGTCTGCAGCGTAAACAGGCCTTTGTCTTTGTTGCGGGTGGTGCGGATTTCGACAAGAATCCGGATGAGAGTGTTGCTGACCGGCGTACGGTTTCCCTGTGGATGAAACAGCATAAAGTCGAATTACGCGACTATGTAAAAGCGATGTATTATGTCGAGACAAGCTCAGTGAAGCGCTTAGCGGCAAAAGCTTTTTCAGTCATCTATGGCAAGTTCTGGGGACATCCGATGATTGTCACTGAAAACCACGACGAGGCCGTGTTGCAGGCACGTCAATTGCTGGGAATATCATCAGAATAATATCAAAACCCATTGAGCTAAATTCATTGGACTTTGGTTAAGCCCTAGCGGCGATTGAACTTTTTCAAGGCGTGATGCGTCAGTATCTTGAGCCGCCTTGGTATAGCGGTGGTTTGATGTTTTTCACGACAGAATTTCCTGATTATGCTTTGCCGGATCAGATCAACCGTCCGGTTGTTGTTATGGGCTTGTCTATGGTTGTGGATGGCTGGGAGTTTCCGCGCCACTCGCATCGTAAAGCGCAGCTCCTGTTTAGTGCCAGCGGTGTGGTGACGGTTGAAACAGACAATGGTGTCTGGGTTGTGCCGCCGCAATGTGCGGTCTGGATACCGGGCGGGTTGCCGCATAAGGCCAGAAGCACCGGTGAAGTGCGCGGTTTCGGCCTGTTTGTTGAACCGGATATTATGACCGGTTTGCCGGATATTTGTTGCAGCGTTTCCGTCTCTCCTCTGTTACAGAGCCTGCTGGAAAAGGCCGCAGGTTTTGACGAATATTATGATGAGGACGGTGCGGAAGGCAGGCTGATTGCTGTGCTGCTGGATGAGCTGGTGGCCGCACCGCTGGAGCAGTTGCATCTGCCGATACCGGTCGATACGCGGTTGCGTAAACTGACGGATATTCTGCTTGATGATCCGGCAAGTCATGCAACACTGGAAGAATGGGCGCAACGCATTGGCATGAGCGAGCGTAGTCTGAGCCGGTTGTTCAGCCATGAAACCGGCATGAGTGTCGGGCGCTGGCGCAGGCAATTGCATGTGATTACCGGTGTGCAATTGCTCACACAGGGACGCTCAATCCAGTCGGTGGCTTTTGATCTGGGCTATGAGAGTGCCGGTGCGTTTGTCACCATGTTCCGTAAAGCTGTCGGCACACCGCCGGGGCGTTTTCTGGCTGAGCGACGCTCGTCATGGAACCTGTTTCGCGGGGCAGTGTTGCAATAAAGTGAGGGCATTTCCAATAGCGTTAAATATTGGAAATGCCCTGATTTTTTAATTGTTTATGTCCAGAAATAGCGCACCAGATGGAAGAATACCGGTGCGGCGAAAACCAGACTATCGGCGCGATCCATCATGCCGCCATGACCTTCAATCATATGTCCCCAGTCTTTGACACCACGATCACGTTTGATCGCTGAGGCGACCAGCCCGCCAAAGAAACCCATAATACAGGCAATGGCTGCAAGGCCGCCTGCCTGCAGCGGGGAAAAGGGTGTGAGCCATGACAGGCCGGCACCGAGCAAAGATGCACTTGCAACACCGCCGATCAGGCCTTCCCATGTTTTGGACGGGGAGACTTTCGGCGAGATACGGTGCTTGCCGAATAATTTTCCGAAGATGAATTGCAAGACATCACAGCCCTGCACTACGGCAATCAGAAAGGCGATCAGCAATAATTGCCGGTCTTCAAATCCTTCAATATGCAATGTGGCGAGAGCCGGCACATGGCTGATGCAATAGACCGAGAGCATAATGCCCCATTGCTGCTCGGAAATGCGCTCCAGAAACCGGCTGGTATTGCCCCAGAGTGCAGTCAGCACTGACATAGCCAGAAATACATAAACGGGGATGAAGATGGAATAGAGCCCGTACCATTCCACCCAGACCAGATAATATTGTACCGGAATGACGATGAGGAAGGCACCGAGCAGCAGCCAGTGATCGCTGCGATGCGTATGGGTGAGGGTCACATATTCCCGAAGTGCTGCAAAAGAAACCAGCCCGAACAGAATAACCACACCGGCCTTGCCGAACAGGAAAGCAATGGTGATGGCGGCAATCATAATCCACCATGCACGGATACGCGCATTGATATTGCTGAGCGTGGAGGGCAACGGCTTGGGACTGCGCCAGCTGATCAGTGCGGCAGCAAGGCTTGCCACAGATAACAGCACGATCAGACCGATCAGGAGAAGATTGGTTTCTTCGCTCACGTCATTCTCCCTGAGATTGCGGGCTGAGTGTCAGCAAGGCCGCCTGAGCGCGATGCAAAAAGACTTTGCGCTCCTCACTCGGTTGTAATTGCAGCGGTGTGCCGAAAATCACGCGGCATAGCAGCGGCACCGGTAAGAACGTGCCTTTCGGCAAAACGCGGGACATATTTTCAATCCAGCATGGCACCAGCTCCACATCCGGCCGCGCTTTGGCCAGATGGTAAAGACCGGCGCGAAAACGCAGCAGCGGCTCTTCTGTCATATTGCGGGTGCCTTCGGGAAAAAAGATCAGCGACTGGCCGCTGTCGATTGCACGCAGCATCACCAGTAACGGGTCTTCACTGCGTTCAATCCAGTTACGCTCCACCAGCACTGTGCCAAGCAGGCGTGTGGCAATGAAACGACGCAGGCGGTTGCTGTTCCAGTAATCGGCACCGGCAACGGCACGGGTTCTTGCGCGTTCGCCCAAGGGCAGCGAGGAGGACAGCAGAATGAAATCACCGTGGCTGGTGTGATTGGCAAAATATATGCGCTGCTTGCGGGACGGGACAGTGCCGCTCCAGATCGGACGCACGCCGGTTATGGCACGGGAGAAAAAGGCCAGAACCATACCGGAAAAAATCTGTAATATTGAATGCGGGTCCGGATCGGCCATGAATGACGTGTCGTTTATATTTTGCTACCTATTAATTATTGCAAGTAACAGAATAAAAGCACTTTCGGCAATCATTTCTTGGGTGGTGTGAAGTTCACTATTGTTTCTGATGGTCAGGATAAAGCCGTACCGGCCTGCCGGTCCGGCGGATCAGCTGTTCCGCTTGGTGACGATCCGCTACGTGACCGCTTTCAACCAGCCAGCGGGCAATGAGATTGGCGCTGCGCTGATAGCCTAAAGCACAGCAGATCAGTGTCGGGCGCGGCGCATCATGGATTGCTGTCACTGCCGCCCGCATAGTTACAGGTTCCGGCTTGGCGAGATCCATCAGCGGAAAAGCCTGCCACCGCGCTCTGCTGTTACGCGGTGCGATACATTCTGCTGTCATATCAATGATGCAGGCATAATTTTGTGTTTCTGATCGCTTCGGAAAACGTCCGAGATAGAGATCTTCAGTAATTTTCACCGCTGCGGGTTCGCGCCATGTCCATGCGATACGGTTGATCCTGAAAAAGATGCGCAACGGCAAAAACAGCAAAAGGGAAGCGAGACTGACGGAGCCGTCAGGGCGTTTTTGGAAGATTTTTGCACCGCCTCCGCTATAGCCAAAGCTCAGCATCAGCAAGGCCAATGCAGGCCAGAGCAGCAACAGAATTACCGGATGCCCGCCGGTAAATGTGAGCGCCAGCAATACAAGACCGGCAGCGCCATAGATACGCATGAATTTGCGGGATTTGGGATCACGGGTGAAACGGTAATTTTGCCATGGTGCATCGCCTCCACGGGGAAACAGCCACAATGCGAACAGGCCGAGTAGCACGCCTGTCGGAATATCGATGAAATGATGCTGCCATGTGGTGAGCACAGACAGGCCGATCAGCAGATACCAGCCATGCCAGATCATGCGCCAAGGCGTCGGTAATCTGTCTCGGAGATGATCCCAGATGATAATTGCCAAGGCGATATGTAAGGAAGGTGCCTGATTATACGGCTGGTCGAAATTACCAAGCATGGCAAACAGCCAGCCGGAAAGGCCGGTTGTGACAGGTTTTTCCCATGAGATAGTCAGAGGAAAAGCGATGAAACAGATAAAGGCAATGCATTGCGCCGTGAGATAGCGGCCGATCAACCGGTTTTGTGCTTTTTTGCTGGCGCTGACTAAAACCGCGATGGCGTAAAACAGATTGAGCGACCAATAGGGAATGATCGTCCAGCCCCAGAACGGGATTTGCTTTTCCCAGTCAAAGACAATCTCCGGCACTGAAACACGCTGGGATGCCAGCCAGTTCGCCAGTCCGTAAGTTGCATAGAACAGCGGGGCGAGCAGCAAGAGCCACAACGCGCCCCGTCGGATCAGAGCCGGATCTGTTCTGTCACTTTGGCGCTGCATTATTTCTCTATACGCTGCGCCAGTGACACGGTGAAAATGCCCCACTGGTCGATGCGCTGTTCGATCTTACGAAAGCCTGCAGCTTCCACCAGCTGATCCATCTCATTTTGCGTGCGGCGGCGCATCACCCATGCCTGTCCGCCACGATGGGAGGTGAGAGCGCGGGCAATCATTTCCAGTTGCGGATGCCAGGGCTGGTTAGTGTAGATCAGATAGCCGCCGCTCTGTACCGCCTGTGCCAGTCCTTGCAATGATTGCGTGATCTGGTCATTATCGGCAAACAGCTCATAAAGGCCGGAAACGATGGCGAGATTTGGTGCGGTTTCTGCGTCTGCACCGAGCGCCGCGAGTGCTTTGGTGTCAAAGGCATCGCCTTCATGGAACTCGGCTTTGCCTGAGAGATTGCGTTCCGCGATCAGCTGACGACCGGCCAGCACATTGATTGGTGAATAATCCTGCAGACGTACCGAGGCGATTTCATCATCCTTGGTGGTGAGCGCATCCAGCACATAGCGGCCGTGACCGGCAGCAATGTCGAGAATGCGCGCCGGTTTACCGTCATCCTGTAAACGGGTGACTGCCTGCCGGATCAGTTCTTCAAGATGGATTTTACGCTGGCGGATACCACGCCAGCCAATAGCATTGAGAAAAGTCTTATCGGTATAGCGGCCACCGGGGCCTAAGCCCTTCACCTCATTGCGATAGACATAATCGAGTGTAGAGCCGGAATCGAAACCGGTGCGGATACCGGTTTTCAGTCCTTCCGAGAATAATCCGCCGATACGAATAGAAGCACGCGTCACCGCCCAGTAAGCTCCGCGCGGGCTGGTGAGCGGCAGAGGAGTGGCCAGCTGGTCGGCCTCATCGCGGGTAAAACCCTGAATATGGGCGTTGAGCAGCGCATTTTTTTGCGGTGTCTTGGCAAATTGCTGCTCGATGAAGGGCCGGATTTTAGCAAAAGCCAGTGCGCGGTCACGCTCGCCTAATGTGTCGTGATAGAAACCTTTAAGCACATGGCGCTCTTTAACGGAGCCTGCGAGATTTTCATAGAAACGATGCTGCGGTGCATCGCGCACCACCCAGTCGCGGCCGGAGATCAGCACCTGCGTCGGTGTGGTGATCGCACGGGCATCGCGGACAATACGGTCGGCATTTTCATAGAGTTCCAGCAGAATATTGGAAGCAATCGGACGGGTAATCAGCGGGTCATTTTCAAAGGATTCAATCCGCTCTTTATCATGGGTGAGGAAGCGGGCTTTGACATAGGAATTGACGAAGAATGTGCCTTTGAGCTTTTGCCAGAGCCAGATGCCTTCTTTGGCCAGCGGTACATAGAGTTTAACGTCAAAAGCCGGTGCAGCCAGCACCATGGCACGGATCGGCGGCGCATAATCATGCACCCATGTGGCGCCGATAACCGCACCGACACTTTGTGCAATCAGTGCCATATCCTGCAACGCAAAACCATCCGTCTGCGTGATATGGCGGGCAAAGCAGTCGAGATCACGCACGGTTGTGGCAAAGGAAGGCGAATAGCCGCGCTGTCCGTGGGTGAGGCCGTGGCCGCGTGCATCCCATGCGTAGAAGCTGTAATTATCCAGTCCGAGTTCTTCGACTATATGGGCAACACGACCGCTATGTTCGTGTCCGCGATGCAGCAGAATGATTGCACCTTGCGGCTTGTCGCTCAAAGCAGGCCAGTAGCGGAAAAAGATTTCCTGCCGGTCATGGCTGATAAAGTGCCGCTCAGTGCAATCGCGTTTTACCGGAGTCATTGGCCTGTCTTTCGTGTTGCTGCTATGAAGCGTGATGTTTATCCTTACTTCTATGATAAGTCTTTTAGACTAAACGATGTTTAAGAAAAACAATGTTTCAAAGAGTAGTGCAGTGTCTGTTTATCAGTTGAAAACCCGCTTTCAGGCTTTGTTGCGTCCGCTTGTTATTAAGCTGGCAAAATGCGGAGTAACCGCCAATCAGGTAACTATTGCCGCAATGCTGATCTCTGTGGCGGTCGGCTCATGGTTGGTGATTGCTGAAAACAAGGTGTGGTTCTGGCTTGTTCCGGTCTGGCTGTTCATTCGTATGGCGATGAATGCGATTGACGGGATGCTGGCACGTGAATTTAACCAGCAAAGCGCTTTGGGTGCCTATCTCAACGAGCTTGGCGATCTGGTGTCCGACACTGCGCTGTTTATGCCGTTTTTGTGGATCGCACCGTTTCAGCCGCATTGGATGGGGCTTATTATTGTGCTGGCATTGCTCACGGAATTTGCCGGATTGCTGGGCTTAAGCGTTGGTGCATCGCGGCGCTATGACGGACCGATGGGCAAAAGCGACCGCGCCTTGTTGTTCGGTATCCTCGGTGGCTGGCTGGCCGTTGACGGCTTTCTGCCGCAATGGATGGTCTGGTTGCAGCCGCTGCTGATCGCTCTGTTAGTGTGGACGATTTTCAACCGTATTCGCAGAGGTTTAACAGAAGCTGCAAAGGGCTGAGGTTGCTCAGCCCTGTTTCTCGCGCCAGTCCCGCAGCCGCTGAATAGCGGTTTCCAGCGTATCGAGCTTTTTGGCAAAGCAAAACCGCACATGGCTGGTGATATTACGCTCTGAATAGAAAGACGATACCGGCACCGGCGTGACACCGGCCTCACGGGTGAGGCGCTGGCTGAAGGCCAGATCATCACCCTCTTTATCGAGATCGCTGATATCGGCGACTGCGAAATAAGTGGCAGGCGCAGTGGCGATATTAAAACCGGCCTCGCGCAGACCAGCATCGAGATAATCACGGCGTTTCGCCAGTTCATTGCGCAGGTTGGTGAAATAGCTGTCCGGCAGATTAAGGCCGACTGCTACAGCTGCTTGCAGGGCAGGCGGCGTGGTGAAGGTCATATATTGATGGACGCGGGAGATCACTTTCAGCAATTGCGCATCGGCGGTGATATAGCCGACTTTCCAGCCGGTAAGCGAGAAGCTCTTACCTGCCGAACCGATCCGCACCACGCGGTTACGGATTTCCGGCAGTGAAAACAGCGAGATATGCTGATTGTCATCGAAGGTCAGGTGTTCATACACTTCATCGGCAATGATGAAGAGATTATGCTTCACTGCCAGTTCCGCGATGAAACCCAGTTCTTCACGGGTAAAGACCTTGCCGATCGGGTTCATCGGATTATTGACAACGATCATGCGCGTGCGCGGGGTAATTGCATCGCTCAGCGCCTGCAACGGCAGTTCCCAATGCGGTGGTGCAAGACGCACCGGCACAACCACACCACCGGCGCGGCGGATCACCGGACTATAGGAATCATAAGCCGGTTCCAGCACGATCACTTCATCGCCGGAATTGATCAGCGCGAAGAAACTGTCGGCCAGTGCTTCCGTTGCGCCGGAAGTGACAAGCACTTCTGTTTCCCAATCGGCCTCAATATTGAAGAACCGGCGGGCCTTATCGGCCACAGCCTGACGCAGGGCAGGAAGACCGAGCATCGGCGGATATTGGTGCGAACCGCTATGCAGGGCATCA